>CAIOCC010000056.1 GCA_903856555.1 uncultured Bacteroidota bacterium | reverse complement strand
GTTTGCGAATCCAACCGATCAAGGCAAGGTTTATCCCTACTCCTTGTACCGTGAAAACGCACACAACTACCTTCTTTTGGGAACCGATACCAAAGGCAAGATGAGGATGCTGCGGGCATCGTACTAATCGTACGGCCCGACGCTGCCCCTCGAGAACCCGCGATCTATTGGGGACGAGACCACACGGTCCCTCTTCCCCTTCCAAACCGACCCAAGGCATAGGCCCACAGGGCCCAGGTTGGACTGCCAGCGTATTGCAAACGCGTCCATGCCCTGATAGCAAAATCAGAATCCAAGCCATCCCTGCGTGGCAATTCTCCCAAATCAAACAAGGAATTGGATGAGCCCGTTCCTTGGTAGGCCATCCACTGCGTACGACTCCCCATAAGCTGCCAGGGCAAAGCCCAAGAGCGGAAATCCTTGCGAAGCCATGGGCGGGCGCCGATTTGCAAACCAAGTAAAACAAGGCCCGTGCACAGGTTCATGGCCCGCAGTCCTCTTCGATAAGATGCCGTCGGCAAAGGCAAGGCCTCCAGGCCCGGACCTTCCCCCTCCGGCCAACAGACCTCCCCGGCCCCTACCAGCACATCCAACCCCTCGGGAAGAAATTTGAACGAAGGAACTCGACCCGCTAACTGTTCCATCGTCGCGATCAGTTCCTTGTAGCTCAGGGAACGGGCGTCCAATATCACTTCATCGGGCTGAAGCACCTTGACCAATTCGGGCCATTGCTTGGCCGAAGCCAACGCCTCGCCAAGATTCACCTTCGGTGCTACCGATCCCAACCACCTCAACCCCGCTGTGCGCTGCAAAAGTTGACGAGCCACCGCCAGATGACTTTCTTCACCGTATCCCACCACCCGGCCCTCGCCGTGATCGGGGTTTTGACTTTTTTCACCCCACAGCAGGGTCCGTACCAACCCCTTCAAAGCCAGCGAGAAGAGCAGACACAGCGAGGCCCCTGCCAGGATGATTCCCCTCGAAAAACGCCAATCCGATGGCAAAAAAGCGTAAACAAAGCCAATCAATAGGGAGCCCATGAACATGCCCCGAATCAGACGGTGAGGGCGGTACGGCTTTTCGTAAGCCCCGTTGAGAACCGACGAAAGCACCCATATCAGGACATAAACAGGCAAAACCCGGTAACGAAACTCGTCAGGATAGACCAACCCTTCGCCGGTTTTGACCGATTGCTCCCAAAAAGAGGTTAACCATAACATGATAAAACCAAAGCCGATCGCATCCAACAACGGGTGAAAAAACCATTCCGACCAACGCCGCAGCAAAGACAAAAAAGCCCGGCCCGCAATACCCGCTCTTAACAACAAATGCAGCCAAAAAAACCGAGAGCGGTCGTAATACCGCTCCGAGAACGTCATCATTGCCCCGTAAAACAAACGGACATAACGCATCGACTGCTTTTGGGTGCTCTCCCCTTTGAAATGAACAATGCTGGTTTGAGCCAAATATAGATTGCTATAACCGGACTGAACGATTCGATAGGACCAATCAATATCCTCACCGTACATAAAATACCGCTCATCAAGCCAGCCAATCTGGGCCGCTACCGAAGCCCGAACCCACATAAAAGCCCCCGCAAGAACGGAGACTCGATGGTTGTTGCGGGGATCCAAATGCCCCAAATGATACGCAGACCAGCGGGGATGACGCGGAAAAAGAGAAGACAGCCCGGTCAATTTATAGAGAGCCGCCGCAGGATCCGGAAATCCCCTTTTGGACTCCTTCAAAAAGACCCCGCGACCATCCAACATCTTGACGCCCAGCCCTCCGACCTTGGGGTCTTCTTCCATCGCAGACCAACACAGCCACAGGGTATCTTCGGCCAAAACGGTATCGGGGTTTTGCAATACCGCATAACGACCTTGGGATTGCTTCAGCGCGAGGTTGTTCGCCTTGGAAAAACC
>CAIOCC010000055.1 GCA_903856555.1 uncultured Bacteroidota bacterium | reverse complement strand
TGGGCCGATTCGAACCCTTCTATCGCTGCTGCCTGGCCAGGAAGGCCGGAGGGCGGAAACGGACCGGCCATGCCCGCCCAACGTCAATGGCTGTCTTCAAGAATGGCCCTGTTCCTCTTGGTTGGGGATGACCTCCAGCGTTTGGCTCGAACCCCAGATGGCCAACCGGTTCTGGCGGGGGAGGGGCGTTCCTTGGCTGTTTCGCTATCGCATACACCGGGTATGGGGGCTGCAGCCTCCCTGGGAAAGGCCGGTCTGCAGAGGGTGGGCGTGGATATCGAATGCTGCAGCGACCGGCAAGCCAGGGTGCTAGCGCGCATTAGTCAAGAGGATGAAGTGCGGCTTGTTAGGGAGGTGGCCGGGCCCGAAATGGGTCCGGGACTCTTGTGGGTTATCAAGGAGGCTTGTTACAAAGGAGGTTTAATTGAAGGGTCTTTGTTTGGTAAAAATCAAATTATTACCAATTTAAATAAAATCGCCCCGACCTCAATTGTACCGGCTGAATCGGTTGGTATTCCGCAGGGCCAGCAGGCTGGGTTTACCCTCAACCAGTGCAGGCCTGCTTGGTCTGGTGAGGTCAGGCAGGGGCTCACGCCCGAGGAGTGGATGGCCTTCGAGGCCGGGTGGATCGACCATGGGGGCCGAGCTTGGTTGTGGTGCGTGGCCTACCCTCGGTGACTCAATGCGTGATGACCATGCCCAATTTTTTGGCGAGCATGGTTTCGGTTTCCTTGAGCTCGCGGATTTGATGAAGTAGGGCTTCGGGTTCCTGGCTTTCTTTGAGCTCTTGGATTTTGGTGCGGTGCAGTTGCAGGACTTTTTTGTGGAGGAGCCGATGGAAAGCCTCTTCGAATTCGCGACTTAGGTTCTCGGAGGGATCCCGAACAGGGATATCGTGCATTCGGTCCCAATTGGGGCTGACGCGGTGATCCTTATCCAGCCAAGAAGACGTCAGGCTGGCAATGGATGGGTTGGTATGCTGAACCAATTCCTTGATGTCGGGCAGGCGGCGGTCTGTTTGCCAACGATGGACGCATTCCTCCAATAGTTGACCGCAGGCGGGATGATCCCATTGAAGTTCATGCAGGGTATCGGCCAAAAACTCCACCATAGGCCGTCCGTCCAGCCCCTCCATGGTTCCTGATTGAATGAGGATCCGCAGGATTTCGCTTTCCTGCGGGATATCGTTGAGGCCCTGCGTGGGGGTTTGGTGGGCCGCCTCGGGCAACGAAGGCCGGTCTGCAGGGATTTCGGCGGGACTGTAGCCATCGCGCTGAGCGCTACGTTGTTCGAGGCTTTGTTTGGCCCGCTGATGGGTATGCCTGGTGACGGCTTCTTGAACGGCCTGGGCCGGCAATCCCGCATCCTGGGCAAGGCGCTGAATGTAAGTCGCCTGGAGCAGGGGATCACGCACACAGGCAATGCTGGCGGCGACCACTTGCAGAGCCTGGCTCCGTAGAATGGGGTCTTGACCGGCTTCTTTCAACAAAAGATTTTGTTGAAAATCCATAAAGTCTTGGGAGTTAGACTTGAGCCATTCTGTAAGTTCACTGCCCTGCATCCGTTGAGCCAGGCTGTCCGGGTCTTCGTTGGGTGGCAAAGCCACCACCCGCAGGTTCAACTCGTTCTCCAACAACAAATCGATCCCTCGCAGGGCGGCTTTGATTCCTGCGCTGTCGCCATCGTAGATCAGGGTGACCTCGGACACAAAACGCTTGAGCAGGCGGGCCTGTTCCTGGGTCAGGGCGGTTCCGCTGCTAGCGACCACATGAGGGACCCCGGCTTGGTAGAGCGAGATGACATCCATGTACCCCTCGACCAGGTAGGCATGGTTGTTTTGGGTCATGGATTTGCGGGCCTGGTGGAGCCCAAACAGGGTTTCGCTTTTGCGATAAAGGGGCGTTTCGGGTGAATTGATGTACTTGGCCTCTTTGCGATCGGTTTTGAGGGTCCGTCCTCCGAATCCCAAAACTTTGCCGTTGAGGTGGTAAATCGGGAACAAAACGCGGCCGCGGAAACGGTCGTAGAGGCCTCTGCTTTCGTGGGTGGAGCAAAGCCCGGCCAATTCCAGTTCTTCGGTGGTGAACCCGCTATCGGAGGCCATGCGTGCCAAGGCATCGGATTCTTCGAGGCTGTAGCCCAAGCCATAATGCCGGATACTATCGTCGGTTAACCCCCTTTCTCGAAAGTAAGAGAGGCCCACCGCCGCCCCGCGGGGGTGATCCCATAGCATCTTTTGGTAATACTGATGCGCAAAGGTCATGAGGTCCCATAGGCGGTCCCGCTGGGATTTTTCGGCTTGAAAGCGAGGGTCATCCCCGGCCCGGTTGTCTTCTTCGACTTCGATCTGGTAGCGCATGGCCAATTGGCGCAAAGCGTCGGGGTAGGTAAGCTGATCGTGGGCCATAAGGAAGCCCACGGCGTTGCCGGCCACCCCGCACCCAAAACATTTGTAGATGCCCTTGGAGGGGGTTACCGTAAAGGAGGGGGATTTTTCGTTGTGAAAAGGACAGAGCCCTAGGAAGTTACCTCCTCTTTTTTTGAGTGTTACATAATCCCCGACCACTTCTTCGATGCGGGCCGTATCCAGAATACGGTCGATGGTTTGACGGGAAATCACGGGGCGAGGCGGTTGTTTCAAGACAAAAATACACGGCCGTTCGGGGAGCCCTCGTCCTGTTGTTTATTTGGGTATGCAAAACGGGCCATTATTTTCTCCACAATCCGACGAAGGCCATTCCAACGATTGGGCATCCTGGGATTTTTCGACCAAAGCAGTCCATGCCGGGGTTTTTCCGGATCCAACCACCGGGGCGATCATGACGCCTATTTTTCAGACGTCGACCTATGTCCAGGAATCTCCGGGACAGCACAAAGGCTATGCCTACGCTCGTGGCAAAAACCCAACCCGGAGCCAATTGGAATCGGCCCTGGCGGCCCTCGAAAACGCAAGCTACGGGCTTTGTTTTTCGAGCGGAATGGGGGCGATTGACGCAGTCCTCAAAAGACTAAGACCTGGCGACGAAGTCGTGTGCGGGGATGATTTGTACGGAGGATCGTATCGCTTGTTTACCCGTCAATACGAGCCCATGGGGATTCGCTTCCATTGGGTGGACCAAACCGACCTCTCAGCAGTTCGTACGGCGATCAACGCCAAGACCCGATTAATTTGGGCCGAAACCCCCACCAACCCACTCATGAAAGTGGCCGATATCCGTGGATTGGCGGCTTTGGCCAATGAAAAGGGGGTTCTGCTGGCAGTGGATAACACGTTTGCGTCTCCCTACCTCCAGAATCCATTGGACTTGGGGGCCCACTTGGTCATGCATTCGGCCACCAAATACCTGGGCGGACACAGCGATTTGGTTATGGGATTTTTGGCCACCAACCAAAAAGAATTGCACGAGGAGTTGGCTTTTATTTTGAATAGTTCGGGGGCCAATCCAGGCCCCATGGATTGTTATCTGGCTCTGCGTGGAATCAAAACATTGCACCTGCGGATGAAGGCTCATTGCGAAAATGGCCAGGCCGTGGCTCACTTTTTGGTGGCGCATCCCAAAGTGGGCAAGGTCTATTGGCCCGGACTCCCGGACCACCCCGGCCATGCCGTCGCAGCGGCCCAGATGAGGGGATTTGGGGGGATGATTTCATTTGATTTGGCTTCGGGCCGCCTCGAAGATGCCATGAAGGTGGCGAGCTCCACCCGGCTGTTTGCGCTGGCCGAATCCCTCGGAGGGGTGGAGTCCTTGATCGGACATCCAGCCAGCATGACCCACGCCAGCATTCCGCGTGAACAACGCCTGGCATCCGGTGTTACGGATACCTTGCTCCGGCTCAGTGTCGGGGTCGAAGGCACCAAGGATTTGTTACAGGACCTGGAATCCGCTTTGGCCGGCGTTTAAGGTCGTTTTTGATGCCAACGCGTCTCCGCGTGGATCCTGCAGTCGCTTTATCCCAGGCGTTGCTGCGTGCGGCTCGTTATTACAACGCCCCATGGTTTGTGACCAAAGACCCGGTGTCCATACCCCGGCGTTTTTTGGGAACCGACCCGGTGAATGTTGAGGTTGCGGGTCTCTTAGCGGCTCATTTGGCCTGGGGTCGTCGAGAAACCATCCTTTCCAAGGCCGGCGATTGGTTGA
>CAIOCC010000054.1 GCA_903856555.1 uncultured Bacteroidota bacterium | reverse complement strand
GCCGAAGAGCCCAAAGCGACAGCCGAAAACCCCGAATTGCTCGCGCAGTTTGAAGCCCGCATTGCCCGCGGTGAGAAAATCGAACCCCGGGATTGGATGCCTGCTGCCTACCGCAAGCAGTTGATCCGCATGATTGAGCAGCATGCCCATTCCGAGATCATTGGTGCTCTTCCCGAAGGGACCTGGATCACCAGGGCCCCCGGATTCCGTCGCAAATTGGCCCTGATGGCCAAGGTTCAGGACGAGGTAGGGCATGCCCAATTGCTGTATTCCGCCGCTGAAACCCTGGGCAAAAGCCGCGAAGAGATGATCAACGATCTGATTAACGGCAAATCCAAATACTCCAATGTGTTCAATTACCCAGCCGAAACCTGGGCCGACGTGGCTGTTATTGGCTTTTTGATTGACGCCGCCGCTATCGTGAATCAGGTGGCCAATTCCAAGGGATCCTACGGTCCCTACTGCCGGGCCTTGGAACGGATTTGTTACGAAGAAAGCTTTCACCTCAAGCAAGGTCACTCGGTTTTTGTTTGGCTGGCAACGGGAACGCCTATGCAGCGGGATATGTTACAACAAGCCTTGAACCGCTGGTGGGAGCCTATCATGCATTTTTTTGGCCCTTCCGACAAAATGTCCCAGCACACCGAAACCTTGATGCGCTGGAAGGTCAAAATGGCGACCAATGATGTGATGCGTCAGCAGTTTCTTAACATGTATGTTCCCAAGATTTGGGAGCTGGGACTCACCCTGCCGGACCCCCAACTGCGCAAAGATGAAACCACCGGCGAATGGTTGTTTACCGAACCCAACTGGGATACTTTTTTCAAAGTCATTAACGGGGACGGACCCTGCAACCGCGAGCGTTTGGCAGTCCGCAAAGTGGCCGAAGAGCGCGGGGCCTGGGTCCGTGCGGCTTTGAGCCGCGCCGATGCCCGTTTTGTAACCCCATTGGCCTAAAACACCCCAGATGCCTATTCTATCCCTTGATCCACGGGTGAATCGCTTGCAGGCCGAACAGGTTTCGGCTGAACAGGGCCCTGTTTTGGCCCCTGGTGATCATTGGCCCAGTTACCAGGTTTTTCACCAGCGGCGACGGGGCGAAAAGCATAGCAGTGTTGGGATCGTCCATGCGCCCAGTTCTGAGATGGCCATGGCGCTGGCCAAGGAACAATACGGTCGTCGTGGAGAAACCTCCAATCTATGGGTGGTCTGCTCGGCCGATGTTTTGGAAATGGACTATGCCGACGAGGATGTTTTTCGCACCACACCTTCCAAATCCTATCGGGACCCGGCCGGGTACAAAGTGAACGACAAAATCGACGCCTACAAAGCCAAAAACCAAGGTTAATCTGCAAGGAACACCACCCCCCACGCTACCATGCCGAACTCCCATCCCTTTCCCTCCGGCCCTCTGGCCCGTTATCTCCTCCAAATTGCGGATGATCAGCTTATTATGGGTCATCGAAATTCCGAATGGACCGGTTTGGGTCCCATCCTGGAGGAGGATATTGCCTTCTCCTCCGTTGCCCAGGATCAGGTAGGTCATGCGTTGGCCTTTTACGAATATTTACAAGCCGAATGCGGTGCCGGTGATCCAGACCAAACCGCTTTTAATCGCCCCGAAAATCAAATGTTATGCAATGGACTGGTGGAGCAGCCCATTGGGGATTACGCTTTTAGTTTGGTTAGGCATTGGTGTTACGATCACGCCGTACGCTTGCGTTACGAGTCTCTTTCGGGGATTCCAAACCAAACGCTTCAGTCCATCGCTGTGAAACTCCGGGGCGAGGTCAAATACCATACCTTTCATGCCGATACTTGGATGAAGTCCTTGTTGGAGGGCAGCGAAGAAAGCCGGTTCCGCATGTTGGCCGCTATCAAGGAGGTTTGGCCTTTGGCTTTGGGTATGTTTGAATCTTGGGTTGGGGAAGAAGATTGGCTGGTTGAATTGGCGGGCAGTGGCCAGGGTTGGTACCCCGGCGAGGCCGCCCTACGCTTGCAATGGCAGGAACAGGCCTTTCGATCCCTTCAGACCTGGGGGGTTGATGTTGAGAAACTAGGATTGGAGAAGATGGATCCTGTTTTGGGGGGTCGTCAAGGGTACCACACGGTGCATTTGGCCCCTCTTTTGGAAGAAATGACGGCGGTCTTCCGCCTGGATCCCCAAGCAGAATGGTAACCCCTACCGAATCCGCCGACCTCAAGGATTCCAACCTGAAGGGGAATATCCCCGATGGTTTAACGCCTGATCTGCTCCGCTATTGGGAAGTCCTGGACCAGGTGCCCGATCCCGAAATCCCCGCGATATCGGTGGTGGACCTGGGCATTGTGACCCGTTTGACGGTGGGCGATGGTGGCGTAGTACAGGTGGTTTTGACACCCACCTTTGCCGGTTGTCCAGCCCTCAAGTGGATGGAGAAAACCGTGCGAGAAGCGTTGCTGGAAGCCGGTGCTCCGGAGGTTGAAGTCCAAACCACCTTTGAAAACCCTTGGACCTCCGATCGGATTAGCGAAGTGGGTCGCGAGAAGATTCGGAATTTTGGGCTGGCGCCCCCACCGCGACGTCGCCCCGGGTGCGTTGGCCCCGATTTGGAGGCCTTGGCCCATGCCGCCTGTCCCCGTTGCGGATCAGAGAACACTTCCATGAAATCCCCTTTTGGCCCAACCCTTTGTCGTTCATTGCATTATTGCTTTGATTGCCTGGAGGCCTTTGAACAATTCAAACCGCTTTGATTTTACCTTTGGTCCAACCGAATTTCACCTTATAATCCTTTCAATCTTACCCTTAATTATTCGTTTTTTATGTTATTTGAATTATCCGAAGAACACCAAATGATTCGCCAGGCTGCCCGAGATTTTGCGCAGCAGGAACTTTTACCCGGTGTTATCGAGCGAGATAATAAGCAGGAATTCCCCGCCGCTCAAATCGCCCAAATGGGTGAGTTGGGATTCATGGGTATGATGGTGAGTCCCCAATACGGGGGGGGAGGGATGGATACGGTATCCTATGTTTTGGCGATGGAAGAAATTTCCAAAGTGGATGCCTCCGCTTCGGTTTGCATGTCGGTGAACAATTCATTGGTTTGTTGGGGATTGGAATCTTTTGGTTCCGAAGAACTCAAGCAACTTTATTTGCCGGCCCTTGCCTCCGGTCAAAAGATCGGCGCCTTTTGTTTATCGGAACCCGAGGCCGGATCGGATGCGACATCGCAGCGAACCACCGCCCTGGACCAGGGGGATCATTATTTGCTCAACGGTACCAAAAACTGGATTACCAACGGAAATTCCGCCTCCTACTACATTGTGATCGCCCAGACCGATGTGGCCAAAGGCCACAAAGGCATCAACGCTTTTTTGGTGGAGAAGGCCTGGCCAGGGGTGCAGGTCGGCAAGAAGGAAGATAAAATGGGCATCCGCGGTAGCGATACCCACAGCATCATGTTCACGGATGTCAAAGTCCCCAAAACGCATCGGATTGGAGAGGATGGCTTCGGTTTCAAATTTGCCATGAAAGTTTTATCCGGCGGCCGCATTGGCATTGCTGCCCAGGCTCTGGGCATTGCCAGTGGCGCCATGGAGCTCAGCGTCAAATACGCCAAAGAACGCAAGGCCTTTGGAACCGAGATTATGAACCATCAAGCCATTCAGTTCAAACTGGCCGATATGGCCACGGAGATTGAGGCCGCCCGCATGCTTTGTCTCAAAGCGGCATGGCTCAAGGACCAACATTTGAATTACGATATTGCCTCAGCCCAGGCTAAGTTATTTGCCTCGACCGTTGCGATGAAGGTGACCACCGAAGCAGTCCAAGTCCACGGAGGGTACGGTTACGTGAAGGAGTACCACGTCGAACGAATGATGCGCGATGCCAAAATCACCCAGATCTACGAAGGGACCTCGGAGGTTCAGCGGATTGTCATATCCCGGGATTTGATTCGGGGATAATCCGGAATCCTGGGGCTTAGGGCCCTTGGGCTTTAATTGACCACCGGGAGGGTGGCGTATTCACGCCCAAATTCCATCATTTGTTCTACAAAATTGTCCGGGTATTCCACCTTGACGTCTTTGATTTTGCCTTGGACCATGATGGGGACCAAACGGGGCTGGATAAAGCCCGAATAGGGCTTGGATTGAATGGATTCAAAACGCTTTTTGACTTCTGCAACCAGCGCTTGCTCCACCTTGACGCCGTAGGTTTCAACCAGCGCTTGACCGGCCTTAAAATCGCCTTCGCTTTTGATGCGTTGGATTTCCCGTAACAATTGACCAAAGAGGTCCCGGAGTGCATTGTAATCGTTGACCACAAAATAGGTTTTGCCATCCCGCTGCTTGCGCTCGATGACCTTGTTGGCCAGTCCTTTTTGGTAAGCCCAGGCGGCGTTGAGCTGGCGATTGCGCATGTGCGATTCTTCGAGATTCTCACCGGGCTCCAGGCGGCGCAGTTGGAGCATGAGTCCGTTGCGGATGTATCCGTCGTACTCGGCTTTGCCCACTTCGAGGCTTGGCATGACGCCAAGTTCAATGAGCTTGGGGTCCATGATATAGTACAAGGCGACCAGGTCGGCCCGGGCTTCCTCGAGGGTGGAAGCGTATTGCTTGAGGGTTTCTTTCGGGGTGCCGATGCCGGGGTTGAGCTGGCCGGATGCGTGGCCGATGACCTCGTGGAGGTCGGTATGCAGATCGCCGGCGAGTGGGCCAAATTTCTTGGAACGATCAATTTCGGCTTGGTCCCAAGCAAATTCCTGAATGGAACTGCCTTTGGCTCCCATTTCGTTGTAGGCGTAGACAATGTTACCGAGAGCCACCGATTTGGAGCCGTGCATTTTTCGGATCCAATCCGCGTTGGGGAGGTTGATGCCAATGGGAGTGGAGGGAGAGGCGTCACCGGCCTCTTGGACGACGGTAATCACTTTGGCGGATATGCCGGTCACCTTGGCTTTCTTGTGTTCTGCAAGAATGGGGGACTGGTCTTCAAACCATTGGGCCTGGTCGCCAATCGCCTTAATTCTTTTGGTCGCTTCCATGTCGCGGAACGAAACAACAGATTCGTACGAGGCCCGCATTCCCAGTGGGTCGCCGTAAACTTCAATAAAACCGTTCACCACATCGATCATGGATTCGGTGTCCTGAACCCAAGCAATGTTATACGCGTCCCAGGTTTTGAGGTCGCCTGTTTTGTAATATTCTTCCAAAAGCTCCAAGGCTTTCTTTTGCTTGGGATTCTCAGCGACGGTGATGGCTTTTTGAAGCCAAAAGCGGATGCGGTCGATGGCCTCACCGTACAAACCTCCTGATTTCCAGGGAATTTCGGTCACTTTTCCATTGACCTTGGTCAGGCGTGAATTAAGGCCAAACCAAACCGGGGTCGTATCGGCTGGGTTTTTGAGGGGCTTGTAATAGGCTTCCACTTCTTTTTGGGTGACCCCGCTATAAAAGTTATTGGCCGAACCCTGCACCAGGTCGATTCCGGATTCCTGATTGACCCGCTTGGCGTCGATTTTGGGATCGAAGAGGATGGGTTGAAGGAAGGCCGCCAATTGGGCAGGGTTGGAGCAGGAGGGGGTTACGGGGAAAGTGGCTTTGGGACAACCTTGGATCAAGGCATTCCAATAAGCCGCGTCAAATTCAGGGACCAATTTGCGGGTGCTGTAATGGTGGTGGATACCGTTGCTAAACCATACTCTTTTGGCATAGACCATGAATTGTTCCCAGCGCGGGTCTTTGCGGTCCCCTTCGTAGTGCTCAACAATATTTTCGATGGTTTTGCGAATCAAAAGGTTGTGTCGGTAATTCTGGTCCCAAATCATATCATGGCCAGAGCGAGCGGCTTGGCTGAGGTAATACAGCAGTTCCTTTTGTTGGAGGGTTAGGTTTTCAAAACCAGGAATCCGGTAACGCAGAACCTGCAGGTCGGCAAATTGGTCTGCCAGGACCTGGAATTCGGCTTGGGGTTCGGTTGGGGTATCCGAAGGGCGATTTTGGCAAGCATTGAGCATAATCGAAGCGAAGAACAGGCCAATAAGGGCAAAGTAGCGAGGGCGCTGTGCAAGGAGAGGGTTGAATTTCATAGGAAAAGAGCGGTTAACGAGTATTGGGCAGGGTATTGGTGGCCCTTTAGTGAGGTTTTGGATTAATTTCTATCAGACGAATTTAGGGGGTGGTTTTGCAATTAGTTTTGCCGGGATGAAAAAACCGGTCAAAAACAGCCCAAAAAAGACCTCTGAAGCTCCCAGCATGGGCGCCGAAGGTTCGATGGCGGGTGAATACGCCCATATTTTGGCGGCCGAGTTGGAGGTCAATCCCGATTTTGGTTCGGAACTCGGAGATGCCGAAGTTCAGACCTCGGGTCAAGACCTGGAAGTCCCAGAATCGGAATCGCTGGTTCCATCAGCCCCCGTGGAGCCTGAAGAAGCTCCGGGTTGGAACCCCATCGCCCTGGATGGTCCCTTGGAATTGCCCCATGCCGTCGAAGCCTTGGTTTTTGCTAGCGAGAAACCCTTGGATGCTCGTCAAATCGCATCCTTGTTGGCCAGTCTTTGGCCAGAACCGGTATCTACCGGCGAGGTACAAGGCGTTCTGGATCAACTGGTCCTTGAGTGGGGCCAAAGACCGGGCGGATTTGAATTGGTGCAAACGGGCGGAGGTTATTGTTACCTCACTCGTTCTGCCTTTTTGCCTTTGGTCCAAAAAGCCGTTTTGGAGCAATCCAAGCGTAAGCTGTCGGTGGCTTCTTTGGAAACACTGGCCATTGTTGCCTATAAACAACCTGTTTCAAAATCCGAAGTTGAGCAGATACGGGGCGTGAACTGCGATTTCTCTATTCAAAAATTGTTAGAAAAGAAACTCATCCGAATCAGCGGTAAAGGAGACGGTCCGGGCCGGCCTACGCTGTACAGTACTTCGGAATTATTCATGGATTATTTTGGCATCAATTCCATTAAGCAATTGCCTCAGCTTAAGGATCTTGAGCAGGAAGAAAATCGAATCGGAGGGGAAGATGAAGATGCATTTGAGACCCATGTTATGGCTCTCCATGCCCCATCCGATGAACATGATTCTTCGGAAACGAACGAGGCCCTCTTGGAAACTGAACTTTCCGTAACAGATGACGCTGAGGCGTCAGAAAATCAAACACCTACCGACAGCAGGGATGCTGACGAAACCTATTCCTAATTCCCCTTTTTAAATTTTTGTAGTGAAAAAGAAATCCGAAGAAAATTCGGGCTCGTCGCGTCGTACCTCGACCGAAGGTTCTACAGGTCGGAAAAAATTTTCCGGCGATTTTGAGCCGCCCACCAAATCCGACCGCGCACCGCGTCGGGAATCTACCGGTTCCAGTGACCGCCCAGCACGTACGTCCCGTCCATCGTATGGCGACCGTCAGGATCGTCCAGCCCGCCCATCCTACGGCGATCGTCCTGATCGTCCAGCTCGCCCATCTTACGGCGATCGTCCTGATCGTCCGGCCCGTCCATCGTATGGCGACCGCCCGGATCGTCCAGCTCGTCCGTCTTACGGCGACCGTCCGGATCGTCCGGCCCGCCCGTCTTTTGGCGACCGTCCTGATCGTCCGGCCCGCTCATCGTATGGCGACCGCCCGGATCGTCCGGCCCGCAAATCGTATGGCGATCGTCCTGATCGTCCGGCCCGCTCATCCTATGGCGACCGCCCGGATCGTCCGGCCCGAAAATCGTATGGCGATCGTCCTGATCGTCCGGCCCGCTCATCCTATGGCGACCGTCCTGATCGTCCGGCCCGTCCGTCTTACGGCGACCGCTCTGATCGTCCGGCTCGCCCGTCTTTTGGCGACCGCTCTGATCGTCCGGCCCGCCCGTCTTTTGGCGACCGCTCTGATCGTCCGGCCCGCCCATCTTTTGGCGACCGCTCTGATCGTCCGGCCCGCCCATCTTTTGGCGACCGCTCTGATCGTCCGG
>CAIOCC010000053.1 GCA_903856555.1 uncultured Bacteroidota bacterium | reverse complement strand
GACTCCAACATCGTGGGGAACCTCGATGGTTTTGGTGGTCTGCTCAACCAAAACAACTGGCCGGGCTATTCCTCTGCGGTAAATATGGCCATCAATGTGGGCGGTGCAATGGCCGACACTTCTTGGTTGGATGGCGGTGAAGTCCCCATGGTTTCCTTCCATTCCGTTCGCGATCCCTTTGCGCCTTATCGTCAGGGTATTGTGGTTGTTCCAACCACCAACGAAAACGTTGTTGAAGTCCAAGGTGCCGGTATTTACCAAGGCCTTGTCAATGCCTACGGTAACAATGCTCCTTTTGCCGATGTTAACAAATTCCGTGACCCGGTTTCCAACGTAGCTCGTAGCAATTACAACCAAACGATTCCTTATATCTACCCCGCTCCCAACGATCAGATTAACACGGGTTCCGGTGAAGGCCTTTGGCCCATCATCCGTCCGGTTCGTAACCTGCCCTTAGGTCCTGGTGGTTCCATCACAACGTTCTTTAACGAAACCGATCCGTACACTTGGTGGGATTCTACAACCCTGACCTTCGTCGTGGCTGCTGTTAACGCGCAGACAGGTGGTTCTTACAATGCACAGTCCTTGCATCAGCAGGGTCTTTTGGGTAACCCTGGCATGTCCCGTGTCAAAGGTCTGACTTTCATTGACACCATTCAGCAATACATCCACCCTCGCATATTGCACACCTTGGATTTGGCAACCAATGTTACATTCCGCGTTAACATGGCCGGCCTAACTGCGAACAGTGCAGGCCTCCATATCGCCGGTAATTTCAACGGTTGGAATCCTGGTAGCACTGCGATGACTCAAGATCCTAACAATGCAAACATTTGGACCTATACAACCAAGTTGACGCCCGGTGATAACTTGGAGTTCAAGTTCGTTAACGGTAACAGCTGGGGTCAGGATGAAAGCATTCCTTCGGCTTGTGCAGTTGGTGGTAACCGTGGTTACACGGTTTCTGGTAACGGGAATGATACCTTGCCTTTGTATTTCTTTAGCTCATGCCAAAGCGGTTTGGTTCCTTTGCAATCGGTCACTTTCCAAGTGGACATGACAGGTTTGACCGTCAGCTCCAACGGCGTTCACATCGCTGGTTCTTTCCAAGGCTGGAATCCTGCCGGTACACCAATGACACCTGCTGCACACAACGGTAACATTTACACCTACACCACCAATCTTCCTTTGGGGGATGTTGTGGAATGGAAATATGTTAACGGAAATTCTTGGGGTTCCGAAGAGTTTGTTCCTGGTGCCTGTGCTATTAACGGCCAGGGTGGAGGAAACCGTTCACATACCGTCGTAGCTGGAAACAACTTATTGTCCGCCGTCATGTACGGTTCTTGTTCCGTATTCACGCCGGTTCCTGTGAATTTAACTTTTATGCTCAGCATGCAGGGTCAAACCGTCAGTGCGAACGGCGTACATATCGCCGGTTCCTTCCAAGGCTGGAATCCTTCAACCTCTGCGTTGACCCAAGATCCCCAGAATCCAACGGTTTGGTCGTATACCCACAACGGTTTGATGTCCGGTGATACCATTTATTACAAGTTCATCAACGGAAATGCATGGGGTAACGACGAATCGGTGAGCGGTTCTTGCGTTTTCCCAGGTACCGGTAACCGTTATTTGATTGTGCCTTTGGTGAATTCGACCTTGAGCCTCGTAGGCTTTGGTTCTTGCTCAGCTTCCAACCCCATCATCACCTTCCGTGTCAACATGACCGGTTTGACGATTGACTCCATGGGTGTTGGTATTGCAGGTACCTTGAATGGTTGGAACCCTGCTTCCACTCGGATGACCCAGGATCCTGCCGACCCCAATGTTTGGACTTATTCCACTCCTTTGGCCACCGGTACCACCGTGCTCTACAAGTATATTAACGGTAGCAGCTGGGGTCAGGACGAATTACTAGCCGATTCAACCTGCGGTCAGCCCAACGGTTTTGGCTCGTACAACCGTCGCTACGTCGTACCTGCCTTGCCAACGACGTTGCCTGCAGTAGCCTTTGGTTCTTGCAATCCTCCAGCCCCTGTTTTGGCTACCCTCAGCGGCCGTTACAGCTACAATAACACTGCCAATACGGTCATGACCAATTCGGTGGTGCGTTTGATGAACGGCACGACGGTGGTTGCTTCTGACAGCACCGATGCATTGGGTGATTATTCAATCTCCGGTGTTGCCCCCGGCACCTATACACTTAACGGAGCAACCAGCAAGCCATGGGGTGGCGTAACAGCCTCCGATGCGCTTTTGGCAACCCGTCACGTGGTGGGCGCCTTGGTTCAAACAGGTCTGCGTCTCAAGGCGAGCGATGTGAACGGTTCCAATACCGTGACCTCCGGTGATGCCTTGTTGATTAACCGTCGTTTTTCGGGTGGTATTACCTCGTTCACCGTTGGCAATTTTGCCAACAGCAATCCATCGGTGACGGTGGGTTCGTCGAACATGACCCAGAACATGCAGGCCATTTGTTTCGGAGACATCAACGGTTCCTACAGCCCATCCACCGCTGCTCGGAGCACAGGCCTTCGCCTGACCGATGCGGGTTGGATGTACAGCCGTTCCCTTGAAATTGCCACCGAACAGGCCCTTTCGTTGGGATCTGTTTCTTTGGTCCTCAACATCCCTGCGGGTGTTGAAGTAATCGGCGTTCAGTCCAAACTGAACGGTGGTCAATTGGATTACCAAGTTGTTGGAAACCAACTCCGTTTGGGTTGGTACCATGTTGAGGGCCAATTGACCGAGGCTGGTCAAACCCTTGTGGAATTGCAAATCAATGCAAACCGCGATGTGAAGGCCTCCGAATGGTCCCTTGGAGACGAAACCGAAATGACCGATGTATGGGCGCAGGCTCATGCAGGGGCGACACTTCGGATTCCTTCCCTCAAGATCGGTGCCTCAGCTTTGAGCGTTTATCCGAACCCCGTTGTTCAGCAGTTGGGTATCCGTTTGCCACTTCAGTCTTCCGCTCGTTTGAATGTTGAAGTTCTGGATGCAATGGGCCGTGTTGTTTTGAACTCTGTCTTTGAAGCAAATTCAGGTGTATTTGCCCAGCAGGTTGCCGTTGATGGACTTGCCAAGGGCCAGTACATGCTCCGTGTTCTTGAGCAAAATGCCCAAGGTTCGGTTCTGCACAGCACCCGCTTTGTGCGCTAATTTGGTTGTCGCTGACTTGGCTTAGCCAAGTAGCCTACCAACGAGTCCCAAAGACCCCGGTTCCCTTCCAGGAGCCGGGGTTTTTGCTTTTTGGAGCGACTTTTTTACGTCATCGACCAAAAGTTATTCACAAAGGGTCCGTTTTAAGCGGAATAGAGGCCACTTTGGCTGTTGAAAGTCATTGAATGTAAACTTTTTGTGAAATGGTTTGTTTTTAGATTATCAACCTCTAAAACCCCATTTATGGCACCAAACAACACCTTTTTGAT
>CAIOCC010000052.1 GCA_903856555.1 uncultured Bacteroidota bacterium | reverse complement strand
GGCGCCGGTGATAAGGATTTTGGTTGACATGGTTTGCTAAAGCCCACGCAAATTAGGCAAGTTCACGCCAAAATCCGCCTTTTAACGCTTAGCAACGGGTAAAACGCCGTATTCGCTTGGGATGTTGGCCCAGGACCTTATATTTGCGACCCGGTTTAGGCCGGGGACCGTTTGACGGTCATCGGGGTGTAGCGCAGTCCGGTTAGCGTACACGTCTGGGGGGCGTGTGGTCGGAGGTTCGAATCCTCTCACCCCGACATCTATTTTTGGTCATCAAAGCCTCTTTTTACGAAGGGGCTTTTTTGGTTGTAAATTAGACCAAACCCCACTCAAATGTCAATGGATTTGCATAACACAACGGACCCCGAAGGCCGCCAAGCCAGCCCTGTCCTCGCAAACGGGGTCAAGAATTTTTTGATCGATATCGATGGAACGGTTTGTGAGGATGTGCCCAACGAGGAACCCGATCGGATGATCGATTGTGCCCATTTTCCTGATGCATTGGAGACCTGCAACCGCTGGTACGACGAAGGGCACGTGATTACCTTTTTTACGAGCCGCACCGAAGACCTTCGGAGTGTAACTGAATCCTGGCTAATCGGCAGGGGCTTCAAATACCACGGCCTGCTCATGAATAAACCCCGGGGCGGGAATTATCATTGGATTGATAATCATTTGGTGAGGGCAACCCGTTTTGAAGGGCGCTTCACCGATTTGGTCAAGGCCACCAAAAGCATCGAAATTTTTCGAAACACTGATTAATCGCGTCAATAAATTTACTTTACGATTGTTATCCTACCTTAGAATATGAATAAAACCACAATTACAATCCTATTCTCAATAGTCCTTAACGGCCTATCGGCCTTATCGCACCAATCCAAAGCCCAATCGATGAATCCACCTGACGTAAGAAAAAACCCCCATACCACCTTAATCCATGGCGATACGTTGGTTGATTCATATTTCTGGCTGAACCAACGCCAAAACCCCGAAGTACTGGACTATCTAAGGGCCGAAAACCGCTATGCGGAGTCCATGCTGTCGCATACCAAAACCCTGCAAGATCAACTTTTTGAGGAGATGAAAGGCCGCATCAAAGAGGACGACCGCAATGTACCCTATTTTGACCGGGGGTATTGGTACTACAGCCGGGTTGTCAAGGGCCAGGACTATGCCGTCTATTGCCGCCGGAAAGGAAGCATGGAAGCCCCCGAAGAAATCATGCTGGATGCCAACGACTACGCCAAGGGGCATTCATTTTTTAGCATCGCGGGACTCAAAGTCAGCCCCGATAATCGTTACCTCCTGTTTTGTATGGACACCGTAGGAAGACGACAGTACATCCTAGGCATTCGGGATTTGAAGACCGGAAAGGATTTGGAAGACCAAGTTTTTCCTGTCAATGGATCCGCTGCCTGGGCCGCTGATAACAAAACCATCTTTTTTGGGACCTCCGATGAACAAACATTGCGCTCCGATGAAGTTTGGAAATACCGTATTGGTCAGGGTTCCGATAACAAAACATTGGTATTCCGTGAAGAGGATGAGACCTTTAGCGCCTATGTTTTTGGCGGAAAGTCCGGCGACTTTCTTTATATCCTAAGCTCCAGCACTTTGAGCTCGGAACAACGCTACCTTTCCTCGGATCGCCCGGATGATGCATGGACAATCATCTGCCCCCGTCAAAAGGACTTGCTCTACAGCGCCGAAGACTATAACAAAGAATTTTACATCCTAACCAACCACGAGGCCAAGAATTTTCGGATGGTCAAAGCACCGCTGGGAACCGGGTCTACCTCCCGTTGGGTGGAGACCCTGGCCCATCGACCATTGGTTCGCTTGGAGGGCTTTGAATTGTTCGAAGACTTCATGGTTTTGGAAGAAAGGGAAGGGGGCTTAAAACGGCTTAGAGTCCGCGGTTGGGACGGCCAAAATGATCATTATCTGCGTTTTCCGGATCCGGTTTACACCGTTTCTACAGAAATTAACAAAGATTACAAGAGTCGTGAATTGCGGTATACGTATTCATCCCTCACGACCCCAACGCGAGTGGTTGCCTATCGAATGGACGACCGCAGCGAACGCATTCTCAAAACCCAAGAAGTGGTGGGCGGACACGACCCATCAGCTTACCAATCCGAAAGGGTTTGGGTCAAAGCAGCCGACGGAACCGACGTACCCGTTTCGTTGGTTTACAAAAAATCAATGCGCAAGGCCGGAGGCAACCCCACCCTGCTCTATGGCTATGGCAGCTATGGCGTCACGATGGAGGCCTATTTTAGCATGAATCGGCTGAGTCTTTTGGATCGGGGTTGGGTTTTTGCGATCGCCCATATCCGTGGTGGCGAGGAAATGGGGCGTGCTTGGTACGAGGACGGCAAACTTCTCAAGAAGAAAAACTCTTTCACCGATTTTATCGCATGCGGTGAGGCGATGCTGTCCCTTGGCTATTGCGAACCAGGACAATTGTACGCCATGGGTGGAAGTGCCGGTGGACTGTTGATGGGTGCTGTGGTGAATATGCGGCCAAATCTCTGGAGAGGGGTGATTGCCGGGGTGCCCTTTGTGGATGTAATCAATACGATGCTGGATGCTTCGATTCCATTGACCACCTCCGAATACGATGAGTGGGGCAATCCCACCGATGAGACCTATTATCGTTATATGTTATCGTATTCGCCGTACGACAATGTGCGCGCCGCTGAATACCCTAACCTATTGGTTACGACGGGTCTCCATGATTCGCAGGTGCAGTATTGGGAGCCCGCCAAATGGGTCGCCAAGCTGAGGGATGTTCACCAAGGTAACAACAAAATTTACCTGGTCACGGATATGGAAGCCGGTCACGGCGGCAAATCCGGGCGTTACAATGCCCTCAAAGACGATGCCCTGGAATTTGCCTTCCTCCTGGACCTGGCCGGAATCAAACCTTAGCGATCAACCTCAACGATCCAACCTTAACGTTGGACCGGGTTCAGCCAGACCCAGCAGGTCCTGCATAGGCTGCTTTCGAGTCGTTCCTCTTCCTCGTCCGGCAACCCGCCCAAAAAATCCAAACCGGTCAACTGTTCCAGGCGGTCCACGGTCACCATGGTCGCGGATAATTCGCTTTGGGAAGATTCGTTTTGCATCAAGCAAGCCACGACACGGCTTTGTGCCGGATGGTAAACGATTTTGTAAAAGAGCCGGGGAACCAACAAGCGTCCCCAAGGTTCGGGTTCAGGTTCAAGAATCGGTCCAGCCCAAATCAAGAGGCCCAAGGTATCGGTGGCCGGCAAGTCCGAAGCCCAGGTTCTGACTTGGTTTTCGAGGCGCTTCCAAATCCCTCGGTTAAATCCCGGTCTTTGGGGGCAGACATTGGCATAGGAGAAACTCTCGTGCATGGTCCTCGTTGACCAGGCCATATCGGCCGCCGGGACCAAGTGACCGCGGTCCATCCCCGAACCTTTGTAATCCGCGTCCGATGCGTCTTTTCCGACAAGGCGAGGATCCTTCCAAAATCCACTGGAACGCTCAGCCCCGCCTCCGACCTGCGCGCTGTTCAAACGATAGGCCACCCATAGCGGCTGTTGGTACTTGGGATCAAAGGCCGATTGGTAGGCGGAATAAGTCAACAGGATGACCCCAGGACTTCCGTCGCTGGAGGTGGGATGAAGGCTATCAAGGGCGCTTTTTCGGTGATCCGTTGCTAGCTTCCTTGTTGGCTGTGCTTGCAGGTTTCCTGCAAACACCCAAATCAAGACGAGGCACCAACCCCAGGTCGTTGAAAAAAACCTATAGGTCCGAGGTTGGTTGGTCGCCTTCTGATTCATTGTTACGGTTCGAACGAGCCTCCCAGGCCTTCTTCAAGCCCAGGCCGGCCCCGGCCGCCATCAGGATGCCCAGACCCCCGTCGATGGGGACCCCGGCGCCTCCGGTCACATTGTTGGGGTCATCGGGCGGAGGGGGCTGGGCCATCGCAACTTGGGCG
>CAIOCC010000051.1 GCA_903856555.1 uncultured Bacteroidota bacterium | reverse complement strand
GTAACAAATGGCAGAAATATTCTGGGTCAGCGTACCGCTGGTCACCGTCACGGCTGGTTGCTGAAAATACCAGCTGCCAACGCTAAAGGTGGTAATGGAACCCGAAAAACGACGGTTGATCAACAAGGCATCCCCAGAATTCACCGCGGCATTGCCGTTAACATCGCAGGCAACCAAACGCAAGCCTGTCTGGAGAACGGCACCTGTTGCATGACGCACCGCCAACAACGCATCGCTGGCCGTCACACCGCCCCAGGGCTTGGTCGTGGAGGCTTCCAAGGTGTAGGAGCCAGGAACGACATTGTTCATGCTAAAGCTACCGTTGGAGCCGGAGGTGGCCGTAGCAACGGTGGCACCCAACGCGTTCTTGAGAAGGACGGTGCTGTTGTTCAAGGCGGTCTGAGCATTGTTACCGTAACGAACCAAACCGGTCACGCTACCCAACGAAGGACATGCGGTACAACTTTCCCAACAAACCGCGGGTAGGACGGTGTTAGTGGTTGGCTGCAACCAACGGTTGGTGAACTGACCCGAGGTTTGGGTGCAAGCGCCACCGGGGGTTAGGTTTTCTTGACCGTTCCAGCCGTCCAAGGTATACTTCCATTCAATAGGAGCAGCGGTGCTAACATTGACCATCAATTCAAATATGCCGTCGTTGTCCGGATCGGTCATCACAGCACATCCACCGCACCAGTTGTTAAAGGAACCATTGAGATTCACGGTGGTGTAAGCAGGGCCGCTGTATTGGCTCATGTTAACACGGAAGGTAATGTTGGCCGAAGTTGGCGCACCGGTGCAGGCTGTGCAGGAATTCCAGCAAACAGAAGGCAGAGTGGTCGCGGTAGTGAAGGTCAAAACGCGGTTGGTGAATCCAAAATTGGTCTGGGTACAGGCTGAACCAGCGACCAGGTTTTCTTGTCCGTTCCAACCATCCACAGTGAATTTGTATTCAATGGTGCCGGGCAACAAAGGCAAGGTCACTTCCCAAATTGAATCGTTGTTGGCATCGGTCATGGCATTGCAACCACCGCACCAGCCGTTGAACGAACCGTTGACATTCACTGTCGTAAAGGCCGAACCGGAATAACCACGCATATCAACCACAAAGGTTACATTGACTGGCGTTGGGGCTGGGGTGCTGCAGGTATTGCAAGAATTCCAGCAAACAGCCGTCAAAACACCACCGGCCGAGGTTACGGTATAAACGCGGTTGGTGAAACCACCGGTGGTCTGGGTACAGGCTGTCCCGGGAGTCAAGTTCTCTTGTCCGTTCCAACCATCCACGGTGAATTTGTATTCAATGGGACCCGCTGGCAAAGGAAGGGTCACTTCCCAAATCGAATCGTTGTTGGCATCGGTCAAGGCATTGCAGCCACCGCACCATCCGTTGAAGGTACCGTTCACGTTCACCGTCGCAAAGGTTGCACCGGTATAACCACGCATATCCACTTTGAAGGTGACAGGGTAGGTCGGAGGAGCACAGGCCACGCAGCTGTTCCAACAAACAACGCCCACCGAACTGGCCGCTGTGACGTTGTAAACCCGGTTGGTAAAAGCACCCGTTGTTTGGGTACAAGCGGAACCGGCTGTCAAATTCTCTTGACCATTCCAGCCATCCACGGTGAATTTGTATTCAATCGCACCGGCCAAGAGTGGCAATGTGATTTCGTAAATGGAATCGTTGTTGGCGTCGGTCATGGTATTGCAAGAACCGCACCAGCCGTTAAATGAACCGTTGATGTTCACGGTGCTGAAAGCAGCACCGGTATAACCACGCATATCCACCGCAAAAGTGGTCGCAAAGGTTGGAGGGGGTGGCGCTGTGCAAACATTGCAAGACTGCCAGCAAACAGCCGGCAGGGTGGCATTGGCAGCCACTGCAAAACCCCGGTTGGTGAAACCACCGTTGGTCACGGTGCAAGATGAACCTGCGGTGAGTTGCTCCCAGACGGCATTGGAAGAGGATCCATCGAGGGTGAATTTGTATTCGATAGCCATGGCTGGCAATGGCAGGGTCAACTCGTAAATCGAATCGTTGTTGGCGTCAGTCATGACGGCACAACCACCGCACCATCCATTGAAGGTGCCGTTCAGGTTAACGGTTGTGTAAGGAGCGCCCGTGTAGCCATTGAGATCTACTTGGAAAGTGACATTGTAGGTCGTTGGGGGCGATGAACACGTGTTGCAGGAATTCCAGCAGACCGCGTCCAAAACCGCGTTGCCGGCCACCGTGTAGGCGCGGTTGGTGAAACCAGAGTTGGTGACCGTACAGGGGGTACCCTGCATCAGATTCTCCTGGCCGGACCAACCGTCCACCGTGAATTTGTACTCAATGGCCCCGGCTGCCAATGGCAGGGTGACTTCCCAGATGGAGTCGTTGTTGGCATCGCTCATCGCGTTGCAACCACCACACCAACCGTTGAAGGTTCCGTTGACATTGACCGTCGTGTAGGACGCCCCGGTATAACCGCGCATATCCACCCGGAAGGTGATATCAGAGGTCTGAGCCATGGCTCCGGTGACCCATAGCAGCGCAAGGGCCATCAAAAAGTAGATTTTTTTCATAAAAACGAAGTATTAAGTGTAAAAAATACACTTGCTAAATAAGAATATTAAATCCATATTTCCAAACCCTTAAGCCAATTTAATTTGGAGGAGGACGGACCTCAACCTTCGTTGGCTCCCAATGGCCAATACTCAAAGGATCGGATGATCACTTCCTTGGACTCCCCATCGGAAGGAGCAGCGCCGCCCAATTGCCAAAAATTCATGCGGGCCCTGGTATTACGCTCCGGGGCGGGGATCAGAATAGGCACCGAGGATCGGTTTCCCTCGTTTTTGACCCGAGAGGGGTTGTTGCGGTTAAAGGTCCAAGAACCTATGACCCGGCCACCGCTGCCCTCCCCTGCCCAACTGGTCCACGTCACCAAGGTGTCGGTCCAGATGAATTGATGGGTGGTCACCCCAATCATATCCCCGGAAGGCGTAGTTATACCGCGGACCCTCTCGGGGTAATACGGCCCAAAGTTGACGGGTTGAACCGCGTAATTCAGGGTAGGTGCATTGGTTATGCCCCACTTGGCAATCTCAATGTCCACTTCGGAATTGCCCTGGGTCAGGAACGAAGAATCGTTCCACGTAAAGAGACCCAAAACCGTGTTGTTGGCTATGTTCTCGTTATCGCCCTCAATCACCCAGCGGTAGGTTCCGTAACCCAGGGTATCCCGGCCCACCACCTCGGTGGAGTACCATCGACCATCGTGCTCCTGGATACGCAGGTGCAAATAGCCTTTGCCATCCATGTAAACATCCGATGGCCGGTTCGAGAAATAGTTGGGGCCAGGGCCCAAAAGGCCGGGACCGCTCTTGACATCCCAGAGGCGGCCGCTAAAGCGAACCAAATCGCCCTGCCGCCCATAACCAGGGGGATCGTCCAACTTACAAGCTCCCAAGCCCAGCCAAAGGCTGAACCATAACAACGCAACCTTGGGGTTTAGGGTTCCCATCGAAAAGGTAAATTAAAAGATTGAACGGTGGCATTCATCCACCCTTTTTCTAGAACATATTCCATATCCTTCCCCACAAAACGCAAATCCCTTACCGGAATCGAAAACTGAACTTGGCGCCTTTCGCCGGGACCCAACTCGATCGATCGAAAATCTCGGAGCCGACGAAAAGACGGGGTCACCGAGGCCACCGAATCTCCCACCATCACCAAAACGGTTTCGCGCTGTGATTGGGGTCCTGTATTGTAAAGCGATACCTCCAGGCGAAGGACGGCATCCATTCCGCGTAACAGCGTATCGATCAAGCGGACATTTTCGTAACGAACCGGCCAAAAACCCTGACCTGCCCCAAATGCGAAGGCCGGGCGAAAGGCATCCATCCCAAACCCTGGGTCCAAGCGTTCGGTCCATTTGTGATCGTAGGTCAACAGGCTGTGAGGATTCGCTGGATAGGTATAAGGCAATTTGCCCGAAGGGCTGTAATCCCCGGCCAATAAATCTGCCAGGGCCTGGGTGCCGGCCGCCCCGGGCTGGTTGGCCAAGAGGACGGCGTCAAAAAGCGTATCCAATCCGTTCAACAAGCGGGGGCGATTCTGAACCAGCACCAAGATTTTGGGGCCGGTATGCTGGCGACACCAAAGTCGGGCCTCTTCGATTTCGTCC
>CAIOCC010000050.1 GCA_903856555.1 uncultured Bacteroidota bacterium | reverse complement strand
TTGGAGTCGTTCGCTGCAGGCGGGGCATTGAATAAAAAGTTGATGGCAGGCTTTGCGGGCGCAGTTGGTGTAGTGATCGCAGGGTTCTCCGCAGAGATCGCAATTTCCTAACACATCTTCGCTGATGCGTTCGCCCATGCGTTCATCAAAGACAAAGTTGCGCCCCTTGAATTTGTTGGGAAGACCTTGTTCCCGAATTTGGCGGGCGTAATCAATAATTCCGCCGTGGAGTTGATTGACGTCGTTGAAGCCCTGGTACTTGAGCCAGGCAGAGGCTTTTTCGCAGCGAATGCCACCGGTACAGTAGAGAAGGATTTTGCGGTCCTCTTGTCCAGCCAATAAGCGAGGCACCTGCTCCAATTCTTCGCGGAAGGTGTCCACATCCGGGAGGAGGGCCCCTTCGAAGTGGCCGATTTTGCTTTCGTAATGGTTGCGCATGTCCACTACCAGGGTGCCGGGTTCTTCCATGGCGGCGTTGAATTCGGCCGCGTTGAGGTGGCGTCCTACCTTGGAAGAATCAAAAGCCGGGTCGTCGATTCCGTCGGCTACGATTTTGGGACGGATTTTGAGGGTTAATTTGTAGAAAGACTTTCCGTCGTCTTCGACCGCGATTTTGAGGGGAATGCCTTGGAGGGCTTCGTGTTGTTGGAGGTTCGTACGAAAAGCGTCCATGGCATGTTCAGGGATGGACATCTGGGCGTTGATGCCTTCCTGGGCCAGGTAGATTCGCCCAAAGCATCCGATGGCCTGCCATTCCCGGTAGAGTTGATCCCGAAAGGCGGAGGGATCCGCGATGTGGACGTATCGATAGAAAGAGAGGGTGACCCGGTGAAAGGTTTCCTCCATCAGTTGTTTGCGAAGGAGCTCGCGGTTTACCGGATTGTGCAAAACGGCCATGGGCGCGATGGAAAGGTGGGTCTTGGGTGGGTGATACAGGATTCGAACCTGTGACCCCTGCCCTGTCAAGGCAGTGCTCTAAACCAGCTGAGCTAATCACCCGAGGGTTGGCAAAAATACGCAAAAACCAGGGTGTTTAAAGCAAGGGTGTTTAAACGCTTGATGACGGGTTGTAGGGGGGTCGAAGCGGAGTTTCGCGTCCAAATGGTAAGGGTTTACAGCGGTTTGTTGCAGGGTCTGGAGGCGCGTTTGCTGACGGTCGAAGTGGATTCGGATCCCCGGTCCTTTGGGTTTTATTTGGTGGGGATGGCGGATTCGGCAGTGCGCGAAGGGCAATTACGGATCCAAAATGCGGTACGCAATGCGGGTTTTCACTTGCCCCGTTGCCGTCATTTGGTGAACCTGGCCCCGGCCGATTTGCGCAAAGAGGGGGCGGCTTATGATTTGACCATTGCCTTGGGGTTGTTGGCCGAAGCGGGGATTTTGGAATCGGACCGTTTAGGGGACTTTTTGGTGATTGGAGAGTTGTCATTGGACGGGCGGATCAAGGGGGTGCGGGGAATTTTGTCGGTGATGGATTTGGCGGATCGGCAAGGCTATCGTGGGGTCATCATGCCAAGGGCCAATCTACCCGAGGCGTTGTGGTGCCCGCGTGTCAAAGCGTATGCGTTTGATTCCCTGCGCGATGTGGTGGAATTTGTTATGGAAGGCTGCCCGGAGGAGTCCGCTTCGTCTGCCTCTGTGTTGCGGCCTGGGCCGGCACAGCCCGGGCCGACACAGCCCGGTCCGGCACAGCCCGGTCTGGCCTCGCGGCCTGGGCCGGCGGCGGTACCTTCGGTACCCGGCGGCGTTGCCGCCCAGCGACCCCTGCAGCAGGTCAGGGGCCAAGCCTTGGCCAAGCGCGCCCTGCAGGTCGCTGCCGCCGGCCGCCACAACGTCCTCCTCATGGGTCCCCCCGGTTGTGGCAAAACCATGCTGGCCCATTGTTTTCCGAGTTTGTTACCGCCCATAGGCCCCGAAGAAGCCTGGGACCTCGCCCGTATTTATTCATTGTTACCCGACGGCCCGGAACGGCTCAGTGTCACGGCTCGGCCCGACGGCCCGGAACGGCCGAATGCGCCCGAACGAAGCGGCATCATGGAACACGCCGATCACCCGGAACGGGAAGGCGCCGCCCTTCAACGGCCCTTTCGACAACCGCATCCTTCGGTATCCCTCCCGGCCATGGTAGGCGGCGGCGCCTTTCCCATGCCCGGTGAGGTTACCCTCGCCCATGGCGGCGTTTTGTTTCTCGATGAATTGCCTGAGTTTCGCCGTGATGTCTTGGAGGCACTGCGCGAGCCTTTGGAGCAGGGACGCGTGATGCTCAACCGCCACCGCCAAAGCGTCTGTTACCCTGCGCGTTTTGTGTTGATTGCCGCCATGAACCCCTGTCCTTGCGGTTATTATGGAAGTACAGGGGATCGATGCCGCTGTCCGGAATCCCTGGTCATGCGTTATCAGCGACGCATAAGCGGGCCTCTTTTGGATCGCATGGATTTGGTCGTTTGCATGGACCGGGTCAGTGCCGAAGAATGGGCCGGCCACGATAACCATCTTTCGGAGGCGACACCGCCCCCCGCAACATCGGCGCCTCAGCCCCCCGCAACAGTTGCGCCTCTCCACTCCCCCGGCTCGCCACTTCACTCCCCCGGCTCGCCATCTTCTACGATTTCGTCACAAGAACCCGCGTTGAGTGCCGAGTCCAAAGAATTAATGCATCGTTTGGTTCAGGGAGGTGGCCTCAGCATGCGCGCTTGTCAGCGACTTACAAGGGTTGCTCAAACCATGGCCGGAATGGAAGGCCTGCTTACGGTGGAACCGCAACACTTAATGGAAGCTTATCATTTTAGGCATCCGCGCTTTCTAGCCTCGACCCGCCCGTCACACCCATGACCCGCCCTACTCCTGCGCGCCCGCCGCCTCCTGGCCCTCGGGGTCCAACGAAGCATTGAAATCCACCCGCCCTTGCAGCGCAAGGAACCAACGCAGGGCCTTCCGCATATCGCTGACATAAACCCGGTCCGCATCGTATTCGGGCAGGGCTTGTTTGAACAAAGCCACCAATGAATCTTCGCCGGACACGGCCTCTGTGATCGCAGCCTCGGTCATGCCCATTTGGTGTAGATTACGGAACACATCCCATAAAGGAACTTGATCCTCTTGGGTGTAGATCGCGATTTCGGCCAGTGCCGCCACTTTGCTTTGGGCGGGGGCATGCCAACGGCGGGGGGTTGTTTCGAGGCTCTCCAACAAATAACCTTGCTTGGAGGTGGTTAGAACACGGTGCAAACCGCTGGTTCCGCTGATTTGAACAATTTTGTCAAGGGGATGAGGCATCAGTTTTGGGGATTGGCTTTGTAAAAGTTAAGTTGATCCATGGCCTCAAGATAAAGGCGGCGGAATTCTTCGCGTTCTTTCAGGAGGGTTTGGGCTTGTTCAGGTGTCAAAAAGAAAGGGTTGTTTGGCAACATGTGAAATACTAATCCCACTTTCTTTGATTTTTTGACTGATGGTTTGTCCTGCGTGTTTCATGTTTCCCAAAATCGGAAACACACGTAGGCAGGGACTACGCAAATATGTATTGAAGTTAAACATAAACGCCCACCTTCTATATCTAAAACCCTCTAAAAACGTCAAAATAGGCCATTTTCAAAACCTTACAGAGTCGCTTTTCAAAATCTTAGAGGGTCGCTCATTTTAGTATGGCCGTGCATCGATTTGGTCCACGAAATAGACCAAGGCACGGTTGGCCACTCGGTGTCCACCACGGGTGGGGTATTGGCCCCCAAAGTACCAATCTCCTCG
>CAIOCC010000049.1 GCA_903856555.1 uncultured Bacteroidota bacterium | reverse complement strand
GAAGCATTGGTAGCACCTGCAATTGGACCCGAGGCATTTAACCACTGGTAGGTTGCACCTGCGATGGTATTACCATTCAAGACAACCGAACCACCCGTACAGAAAGAAGTCGAACCAGCGGCCGTCACAACTGCTTCGGTAACGGATACGTTGCTGCTTACACCTGTAATCTGGGTAAGAGCGACGGCATCTCCAATGCTATTCGAAAAATCTGAATTATTAGACCAAGTCATAGCCGATGAACCCAAGGCGCGGAAACGCAAACGAACCACCGTGGTTTGATTCATATTAATCGAAGGACCCGCGTTGTAAGAAATAAAGATCCTAGGAGTTGGTGAGGTAATCGCTTGAACAGAAATATTAGCATTCAACAAACTATCCGTGAGGGCAGGCAAAAAGGTCAGGTTGGACGCACTGTAGATGAGGTAAATACTCATGTTGGAAATAGCATTGGCACCGCTAACACGAACTGGAATAGTCACCGTATCCCCAGCACAGGCATTGGCGCCCAGAGCATTCAACGTAATCTGCATAGGCGTCACGGTCAATGTGCAAACGCTGGAATTAACCTGAGCAGGACACGTACCCGACGACATGCGTAGGCGATAACGCGCTCCGTTCAACGACAGAGTAGCCGAAGAAATGTTCAACACCGCGGTGCCCGTTCCCGAATAGACATTGTTATCATTCAAATCAGCCCAAGTTGTTGAACCTACATCCTGCTTTTGCCAACGGAAGTTCGTGGCATTGTTGGTAACCGCTGAAATACTGGTTCCCAGAAATTCAGCAACCGTAATCGCTGCGATGGGTTGAGTCACAATAACTGGAAGAGGCGTTACGCCCAAAGAACCGTTGGTATAACTCAACGTAGAATTCGGTGTAACCGAGGTTGTATTGTCCCAAGCCAAGGATCCACCCTGAGCTCCCAATACCAAACGAATATTCATGATTGTTCCGCTGGCCTGGGTAAAGGCAGAGCCAGTCCAGTTGATCGTCAAAACACCCGAAGCAACCGACCCGGTGGCCGAAGATATTCCACTAACAATATTCGTCAAGCCAACATAGGTAATCCCCGCAGGAAGATTCAACTTGAAACTAAAGGCCGTGGCGGCATTGAGGCCCGAAACGCTGATCGGCACCAAAACCGTATCGCCCTGACAACCATTCGCGTTGCCCGCTGTCAGTCCGGTCGCATTCACGCTAGTTACTGACAAGGTCAAGGCGGTCGAAGTAAGAGGTGCACCGCAGCCACCTGTTACGATCACTCGGTATTGATTGCCGTTCAACGCAGTGGTAGCACCCGTGATTGTCAAAGTGGCGGTTGTGGCTCCACCATAAACCCCACCATTGGAAATATTGGACCATGACCCACCCACGGCCAATTCCTGCCACTGGTAGGTGGGACTGCCGGCGGCTGAAACGGTAAAAGATGTATTTGCGCCAGCTGCAATACTGGTCGATCCACTGGGTTGAGCTGAAATCGACGCTGGAGATGCAATGGTTGAAGAACCATTGACAAAGGTGCAGTTAAGAATAACTTCGGCTAACTCATCTGCATACTCGCAATTACCGGCTGTATTTAGGTCCCAACCAATGGGCGTGGACCCAGATGTGCTGGCCAAAGCGACAAACCGTAGATTGAACATCAAACCATTGAAAGCAACCGGCGTTAACGCAAACCAGGCCGCCCTAAACTGACGACGGGTCGTGGGAGTAAACGGCCCCGAACCAGGATTCAAATTAGAGAAAAGACCGCAATTACTCAAAAAGCCAGTAGCTATATTGGAATTGAGGGAGGTCACCGAGCTAATACAACGCAGTTTGGTGGTATCGTAGTCAATGGCCATGGAAATCGCCGAAGTACTAATACCAGAAGCCATCGTTACCGTCACTGGAACGACAACGGTGTCACCAACGCATACACCTG
>CAIOCC010000048.1 GCA_903856555.1 uncultured Bacteroidota bacterium | reverse complement strand
CTCAGCTGGTTCAGAGCATCTGCCTTACAAGCAGAGGGTCCGCGGTTCGAATCCGTGTGCGCCCACCCCGATGAAGGCCACCCCAACGGTGGCCTTTTTTCGTAGATTTGAGGAATGGGGCATCCTCGCTTAGGTTTATTTGGACCAGGTTTATTCGGGCTATTCACAGGTCAACATCGGATTTCCGTCTTGTTTTTCGGGCTTTCGGTGGTCTTGCTGGGTTTGGGGTGGTCCCCTGGCTTTCTTCTGGCCCAGTCTCCGTCCGTTTTGCCTTCCTATTTGCCAGTGCGTCTCGAAACCGAGGGCGTCGTGGCCGAATTCAAGGCCCTAAGGTCTGGTGGCCTACCTCCTCTCTACTACGAAACCAGCAATCTGGGTGCCGCCCAAACCAGCCGGACCCATCGTTTGTGGCCCGGTGGGGGGTTGGGACTCAACCTGAGCGGGCAACGCTTGACCTTGTGCTGTATTAGTGGGCCCAACGGCCCCCAGTCGTATTTCTACGATCCCAAAGCGGGTATTTGGGATGGGGGAGGGGTCCGGGCGACCCACCAGGAATTGGTAGGACGGGTCACCCAAAGGGATGCCGTCACAAGCAGTGACAACCATGCGACCCACGTTGCGGGAACGATGATTGCCTCTGGCGAACAACCCACCGCCAAAGGCATGGCCTATGCTGCCAAATTGGACGCCTACGATTGGAACAGCGACGAAGGCGAAATGGCCGGGGCCGCAGCCCAAGGTCTGTTGATGTCCAACCACTCGTATGGTTTGATAACCGGTTGGGCCTATGGGGATTATGACGGTCTCGGTAGCAGCCGTTGGTTCTGGTGGGGAAGTGAGACGGATACCATTTGCGCAGATTTTGGTTTGTATTCCCAGCAGGCTAGGGACTGGGATTTGATCGCCAACAACGCCCCCAACTATTTAATCGTCAAAGCGGCCGGTAACGATCGTGGTCAGGGACCTTCAGCGGGCACGACGCATCGGGTCTGGAGCAATAGCCAAGGAAACTGGGTCAATAGCACCGTTACCCGTCAAAAGGACGGGGGCCCATTGGGTTACGATTGCATCTCCCATGCAGGTGTTGCCAAAAATGTACTCACCATCGGCGCTGTCCAAGGTTTAACGGCCCCCTATACCGGCCCTTCCCAGGTCCTTCCCAGCACTTTTCACGGTTGGGGGCCCACCGACGATGGCCGTATCAAGCCAGATATCGTCGCCAAAGGGGTCGGTGTCTATTCCTCCACCGCCACCGGCGATGCGACCTATGCAAACTACAACGGAACGTCGATGGCTTCGCCGGCGGTCACGGGCACCTTGGTTTTGTTGCAGCAGCGATGGGCCGAACTCAACGCGCCCCTGCTGAGCTCCATTCCGCCACCGATGACCTCCGCCCAACTCAAGGCCTTGGTCTGCCATACGGCTTTGGAAGCCGGTTTGCCAGGTCCAGACCCCGTATATGGCTGGGGTTTGTTGAATGCCGAGGGGGCTGTTCAATTGATGGCAGGCCGTGGGGATACCACCTTATTGGAATCCATGAGCCTTGCCAATGGAGCAACCTATACGCGTAGCTTTTACAGCGATGGTCAACAGCCTTTGGTACTAACCCTGGCCTGGAACGACCCTGCGGCCCCTGTGTCCACCTACATGGTCAACAACCCGGTCCAAGTTTTGGTGAATGACCTGGACCTGCGGCTGGTTAGGAACAGCGACGGGGCGGTATTGGAGCCCTTCCGCTTGGTGTCCGGTCAGCCTTCTTCTGCGGCCCAAACCGGGGACAATACCCGGGACAATATCGAACAAGTCCGCCTACAGGCCCCAACGG
>CAIOCC010000047.1 GCA_903856555.1 uncultured Bacteroidota bacterium | reverse complement strand
TCCACGGGGCCCGCGGCGATCACCGCGACCACCACCTGGACGGTCTCCACGACCACCACCCTGTTCGGAACGACCACCGCCGGCACTGACTCCTACATTCGGAGACAAATCGCGCTTTCCGAAAACTTCACCCCGACAAATCCAAACTTTAACCCCAATCTTTCCGTAAACGGTTTGGGCTTCTTTGAGAGCGTAATCAATGTCAGCACGAAGAGTGTGCAGGGGAATGCGGCCTTCTTTGTATTGTTCGGTTCGTGCAATTTCTGCACCGCCCAGACGACCCGAAACCATGACCTTGATACCCTCGGCATTGAGACGCATGGTAGAGGCCAAAGCCATCTTCATCGCACGACGAAATGAAACGCGACCTTCGAGCTGACGGGCAATACCCTCGGCAACCAAAGCGGCTTCCAATTCGGGTTTCTTGATCTCGTGGATATTGATCTGGATCTCCTTTTGAGTGAGCTTCTTGATTTCTTCCTTGATTCGATCCACTTCCTGACCACCTTTTCCGATAACAATACCCGGACGGCTGGTGTGAATCGTGATAATGATCCGCTTGAGTGTGCGCTCAATCACCAACTTGGAAATACCACTGTTGTTGATACGCGCACTGAGGTAGCGACGGATTTTGTCATCCTCGAGAATTTTGTCGGCATAATTCTTGCCGCCAAACCAGTTGGAGTCCCAGCCTTTGATATATCCCAGCCTCAAGCTGATTGGATTGGTTTTTTGTCCCATTTAATTAGGCGTTTTCGGAGTTGGTCGTGGCATCCACCACGATGGTAATATGATTGGATCTTTTGAGAATACGATGACCACGACCCTGGGGTGCCGGGCGAAGACGCTTGAGCATGCGACCACCGTCTACAAAAATCTGCTTAACGTAGAGTTCGGCCGATTCAAGACTGAGGTCCTCGTTTTTGCGTTCCCAATTGGCAACAGCAGACATCAAAAGCTTCTCGAGGCGGACTGAAGCATCCTTTTTGGAAAACTTCAAAAGACCTTGTGCCTGATCTACTTTGCGACCGCGAATCATATCGGCCAGCAAACGCATCTTTTGAGGGGAGGTAGGGCAATCCCTAAGTATAGCTTTGGCTTCCATAGCGTCGATTATTTGCGATTACCGGAGTGACCCCGGAACGTACGGGTTGGTGAAAATTCGCCCAATTTGTGCCCGACCATGTTCTCGGTCACATAGACAGGGATAAACTTGTTACCGTTGTGAACAGCGATGGTGTGACCGACAAATTCGGGAATCACCATGGAACGCCGAGACCAGGTTTTAACCACGGTTTTTTTGGAGCCGTTGTTCATCGCCTCGATTTTGCGCTCGAGGGTGTATTCAATGAAGGGTCCTTTTTTGAGGGAACGGGGCATAACGATGGTTGTAAGTTGCGTTACGGAATTAGTTGGTACGACGTTTGATGATCAGGCGATCCGAAGGACGCTTGCCACGACGGGTTTTGTAACCTTTGGAAGGAATGCTGTTGCGTGAGCGTGGATGTCCACCGGATGCACGGCCTTCACCACCACCCATGGGGTGATCGACCGGGTTCATCGCAACACCACGGACCCTTGGACGGCGACCTAACCAACGAGAACGTCCGGCTTTACCACTGATTTCCAAAAAATGGTCTTCATTCGACAGAGCACCCATGGTAGCCATGCAGGTCTGCAATACCATCCGGGTTTCACCGGAAGGCAATTTGATAATAGCATACTGACCATCGCGGGCCGCAAGAACGGCAGAACCACCGGCCGAACGAACCATTTGCCCACCACGTCCAGGACGCAATTCAATGTTATGAATGCTAGAGCCCAAAGGAATACTGGAGAGGTACATGCAATTGCCCGTATCCGGGGTCGCCTTGGTTCCGGACATGACGGTGTTTCCGACCTTCAACCCTTTGGGAGCCAAAATGTAGCGCTTCTCACCATCGGCATAAAACAAAAGCGCGATAAAGGCGGAGCGATTGGGATCGTATTCGATGGTCTTCACCGTCGCTGGGATGTCCAACTTGTCACGGCGGAAGTCCACCACACGGTACATTTTCTTATGGCCACCGCCCATGTAGCGCATGGTCATTTTGCCATCCCTGTTACGACCCCCGGATTTGGAAAGAGGGGCCAACAAGGACTTCTCAGGCTTGTCCGTGGTCAACTCCGCAAAGGTATTGGCAACCTTAAAGCGAAGTCCCGGGGTTAGCGGTTTGAATCTTTTGACTGACATAGCAATAGTTTAGAGGCCGGCGTAATAATCAATACTATCCCCGGCTTTGAGGGTAACAATAGCTTTTTTGAAAGAATCGGTGCGACCGCGCAGGACGCCCGATTTGGTACTGCGACTGCGGGTATCCCCGGCATATCGCATGGTATTTACCGATTCCACCGTCACACCGTACATGCTTTCAACAGCGGTCCGGATCTGGATCTTGTTGGCACGCTTGTCAACACGAAAAGCATATTGCTGATGCTTCTCCGTCAAACGGGTCATTTTTTCGGTTACCACCGGTTTTTTGAGGGTTTCCATAACTAGTTCTTAGAGGAGGGTTTCCTGAATTTTGGCCACGGCACTCTGTTGAACGAGAAGGCAGTGAGCGTTCATAACATCGTAGGTATTCAAATCCTGGGCAATCATCACCCGGGCATTGGGAATATTACGGCCAGAGAGAACCAGGTTCGGCTGATTTTCGCCGGTCACCAACAGAACGCGACGTCCGTCCAGTTGAAAATTCCGGATGAGGGTCATGAATTCCTTGGTCTTGGGGGTATCCATCGAAAAATCCTCCACAACAAAGAGCTGGTTCCCCTGCACCTTGTAGGATAGGGCGGAACGACGGGCAAGCTGCCGCAGTTTCTTGTTGAGCTTGAAGGAATAATCCCGTGGCTTGGGACCGAAAACACGAGCTCCACCGTACATCAAAGGGCTGTTGATATCCCCGCGGCGTGCACCACCGGTTCCCTTTTGACGAAAAAGCTTGCGAGTTGAACCGCTCATTTCGGACCTTTCCTTGGCCTTGGCGGTACCCTGACGACGATTGGCGAGGTGCAACTTAACGTCCAAGTAAATGGCGTGATCGTTGGGCTCTGAACAAAAAACCTGATCATCCAGGACCACTTTTCGATCGGTGGCTTGGCCTGAGCGGGAATAAACGGCGGTTTCCATGACGTAGGCGAATGAATTATTTCTGAACCAAAACCCAAGAGCCGTTGGCACCGGGAACGGAGCCTTTGACCACGAGGAGATTTTGTTCGGGGTAAACTTTAACAATTTGAAGATTCTGAGCGGTACGACGAACCTGTCCGGTTTGACCGGCCATGCGCATACCTTTAAAAACGCGGCTGGGGAACGACGAAGCACCCAATGAACCGGGAGCACGCAGGCGGTTGTGCTGACCGTGGGTTTGGCCACCAACCCCGCCAAAGCCATGACGCTTGACGACACCTTGGAATCCTTTACCCTTGGTCTCACCGATGACATCCACCGTATCACCCTCTTGAAAGAGGGTCACATCCACCTGGTCGCCCAACTGAAGATCTTTTTTGAAACCACGGAATTCGGTTACCTTGGCCTTGGGGCCCGTGCCGGCTTTCTTGAAGTGACCAATAAGCGGCTGGGTCGAGGATTTCTCCTTGCGATCACCAAAAGCCAATTGAACAGCTTCGTACCCATCCTTGTCCTTGGTGCGGACCTGCGTTACGACACAGGGTCCTGCTTCCAGAACGGTACAGGGAATCATTGCACCATCCGCCGCAAAGACGGAGGTCATTCCAATTTTTTTACCAATTATACCTGACATAGCGTTAGACTTTGATTTCGACGTCCACACCGCTGGGCAATTCCAGCTTCATAAGAGCATCCACGGTCTTGGACGAAGAACTGTGGATATCCATCACCCGCTTGTAGGAGCAGAGTTGAAACTGCTCACGGGCTTTTTTGTTAACGTGCGGTGATTTGAGCACGGTAAAGATTTTCTTTTCGGTCGGCAAAGGAATAGGACCGCTCACAACGGCGCCCGTCATTTTGACGGTCTTAACGATCTTCTCCGCCGATTTATCGACCAAGTTGTGATCGTAGGACTTGAGTTTGATGCGAATACGATGGCTCATAACGGCGGTTTAATCTTTTTCGGCTTTCATGGCCTTGTACTTGGCCAGGACGTCTTCGGAAATATTCTTGGGAGTTTCGGTATAATGCGAGAACTCCATGGTGGAAGTGGCACGACCGGATGTTAGGGTCCGCAGAACAGTCACATAGCCAAACATCTCGGCCAAGGGAACCTGGGCTTTGATGACCTGGGCTCCATTCCTGGAATCCATGCCCTGCATCTGACCACGACGCTTGTTCAAGTCACCGATCACATCTCCCATGTAATCCTCCGGGGTAATGACCTCCACTTTCATGATGGGCTCCAGGAGAATCGGGTTGGCTTTGCGGCAAGCCTCACGGAAAGCCGTACGGGCTGCGATTTCAAAGGACAGCGAATCGGAGTCCACTGCGTGGAAACTACCATCAAAAAGGCGAACCTTGAGGGTATCCATGGTAAAACCAGCCAAAACACCGTTGGCCATGGCGGCGGCAAAGCCTTTCTCGACCGATGGAATAAATTCCCGTGGAACAGATCCGCCGACGATTTCATTCACAAATTCCAAACCAGCCTTCTCAGGATCACCGGGCATGATTTCCACAAAAATGTCGGCGAACTTACCACGACCACCGGTCTGCTTCTTGTAGACCTCGCGGTGGGTAACAGGGGTGGTAATCGCCTCTTTGTAGTTAACCTGCGGGGCACCCTGGTTGCACTCAACCTTGAATTCACGACGCAGGCGGTCCACGATGATTTCGAGGTGCAATTCGCCCATACCAGAAATAATGGTTTGGCCGGTGTCTTCGTCCGTTTTGACTTTGAAGGTGGGATCTTCCTCGGCCAATTTGGCGAGGGCTGTTCCCAATTTATCAGAGTCTGCTTGGGTTTTGGGTTCAATCGCCAAACCAATAACCGGATCTGGGAATTGCATGGCCTCCAAAATGATGGGAGCATTCTCGGCACAGAGGGTATCCCCTGTTTTGATGTCTTTGAAACCAACGGCAGCACAAATGTCACCGGCTTCTACGAAGTCAATCGCTTTGCGGTCGTTGGCATGCATTTGGAAGAGGCGAGAAATACGCTCCTTTTCCATGACAATACCTTTGTCTGGCTCGTTGCGGACCTTCAAAACATAGGAACCCGCATCCAGGCGACCACTGTAAACCCGGAAGAATACCAAGCGTCCAACGAAGGGATCCGTGGCCACTTTGAAAGCCAATGCAGAAAAAGGAGCATCTACGGATGGCTTGCGGGTTTCTTCGGCATCGGTTTTGGGATTGGTCCCGGTCACCGCTTCCTGATCGGTGGGCGATGGCAAGAAGGCGCAGACAGCATCCAACACGGCCTGAACCCCTTTGTTCTTGAAGGCTGAACCGCAAAGCATGGGGACGACTTTTTGGTCGCATACTGCTTTGCGAAGGGCCGCGCGCAATTCGTCTTGTGTGATAGAATCGGGATCATCAAAAAACTTCTCCATCAAAGCGTCATCGTACTCGGCGCAGACTTCAATCAGTTGTTGACGGTAACGATGGGCTTCCTCCACTAAATCAGCAGGGGTTTCAATGACCTGGAAGGTCATGCCCTTGGAGGCTTCGTCCCAAACAATGGCTTGATTGGTAATCAAGTCGATCACCCCTTTAAAATGTTCTTCTTCGCCGATGGGAATTTGAATGGGGACGGCGTTGGAGCCCAACATGTCTTTGACCTGCTGGCATACTTTGAAAAAATCAGAACCCTGGCGGTCCATTTTGTTTACAAAACCCAAACGGGGTACTTTGTAATTATCAGCGAGGCGCCAGTTGGTTTCGGACTGAGGTTCAACCCCGTCAACGGCTGAAAACAAGAAAACCAGCCCGTCCAATACGCGGAGCGAACGGTTTACTTCGACCGTAAAATCCACGTGACCGGGGGTATCAATGATATTGACTGCGTATTCCCTGTCCTGCCATTTCCAAGATGTCTTGGTAGCAGCTGAGGTGATGGTGATACCACGCTCCTGCTCCTGGGCCATCCAGTCCATAGTCGCAGCACCGTCGTGTACTTCACCGATTTTGTGGGTCATACCGGTATAGTAAAGAACACGCTCGGTGGTCGTGGTCTTGCCGGCGTCAATATGGGCCGCGATTCCAATATTGCGGGTGAAGCCTAAATCCTTCTGTGACATGATAATGGGGTATGAGCCGTAGCTAGGGGTTGGAATCGGTTGGAATTAGAATCGGAAATGGGAGAATGCTTTGTTGGCTTCGGCCATACGGTACGTATCTTCTTTCTTCTTGACCGCAGCACCTTCGCCTTTGGAGGCGGCGATGATTTCGGCGGCTAGTTTATCGGTCATGGTCTTTTCGTTGCGCTTGCGGGCGTAGCCAATCAACCAGCGCATGCCCAATGCTTGTTTGCGGTTGGGCTTCACTTCGACGGGGACCTGAAACGTTGATCCACCAACGCGGCGGCTTTTGACCTCCACCGATGGCATGACATTGTTCAGGGCACGGCGCCAAACTTCGATACCGGGCTCTGATAATTTCTTTTCGATGTTCTCAACGGCCAGGTAAAAAATCTGACTGGCCGTGCTCTTCTTCCCATCGTACATCAGGTTGTTGATGAACTTGGTGACGATTTCGTCCCGGAATTTGGGGTCCGGTTCAACAAAGCGCTTCTTGGCGGAGGTTTTTCTCATGACTTTACCTTGATAATCAAATTACTTTTTACCGCCTTTGCCTTTGGTTGGCGCTGCGGCCTGCTTGGCCTTGGCTCCGTATTTGGAGCGACCCTGTTTGCGGCCGTTGACACCGGCCGTATCCAAAGCACCACGAATAATGTGGTAACGAACACCTGGCAGGTCCTTCACACGACCACCGCGGATCAACACGATGGAGTGCTCCTGCAGGTTGTGACCCTCACCGGGGATGTAGGCATTGACCTCCTTTTGGTTGGTCAAGCGAACACGGGCCACTTTGCGCATGGCTGAATTGGGCTTCTTGGGAGTGGTCGTGTAGACACGGGTGCAGACCCCGCGACGCTGTGGGCAGGAGTCCAAGGCAGGAGATTTGCTCTTGTCCGCCTTGTGTTCCCGGCCGTTTTTGACCAATTGCTGAATGGTAGGCATGGTGTTTGGTTTCTGGTATCGTTGTCCGACCCCTATTTTTGAGGGAGTGCAAAAGTAGAGGATTTTGTGTGTAAATCCAAAGGTATCGGCCATTTTTTTAAACAAAATAGGGGATTCCGGGGGCTTTATCCACAATCAAAAAGCCCCGCTTACCTTTGTCCATTCCCCCTAGAACCCCCCCATATGCGCTACCAACCCCTCGATTCTTCTGTTTTTGTCGCGAACCGAGCCCGCTACACGGCCTCCCTTGGAAGCGGTTCCATGGCGGTTTTTGTGGCCTCTGACCAGGTTCCGGCCAACGGCGACGCCTATCACCCCTATCGTCCGGATTCCAATCTTTACTGGCTCAGCGGCATTGATCAGGAGCTCACAGCCCTGATTTTGTTCCCCGATTGTCCCAACCCCGCCTACCGGGAAGTCTTATTTGTACGGGAAACCAGCCCCGAATTGGCCGTTTGGGAAGGGCCTCGGCATAGCCGGGAAGAGGCCTCGGCCCTATCGGGCATCTCCCAAGTCCTGTGGGAAAAAGATTTTGAAACTGTTTTGTGGACCCAGGCCAAATACGCCAGCGATATCCACTTGGCTTTGAACGAAAACGACCGGGCCTCTGCCTCCCCTGTTCGATCCGCCTCCCAAAGGCTGGCCGGCCGCCTCACCAACGATTTTCCCCTGCACCGTTATCATCGAGCCTCCCCTGCCCTGGACCGCCTGCGCGCCGTCAAAAGCCAAGGGGAAGTTCAGGCCCTTCAAAAAGCCATCTCGATTACCCACAACGCCCTTTTGCAGGCCCTGAAGGTTATCCAGCCCGGTTGCATGGAATACCAGGTGGAAGCTGCCCTGGCGGGATCTATTCTGGGCCAGGGGGCCGAAGGCTTCAGTTTTGAACCCATTATCGCATCGGGAGACCACGCCTGCATTCTCCATTATACTCGCAATGCGGCTCCCTGCAAGGACGGTGACCTGCTGTTGATGGATTTTGGGGCATCGTATGCGCATTACGCCGCCGATTTAACCCGCTGTATTCCGGTCAACGGTCGTTTTACACCCCGTCAAAAAGAGGTGTACGATGCGGTCTTGGATGTGCAACGTCAAGCGATGGATTTGCTACGACCTGGTCGCAGTTTGGACGATTACAACCGGGAATCCGCCCTCATCATGCAGGATGCGGTCCTTCGACTGGGCCTGATCAACGCGGACGATATCGCCAAGCAGGACCCCAAGGCCCCGGCCTACAAGCGCTATTTTCCCCATGGCACGGGGCATTTCCTTGGTTTGGATGTCCACGATGTAGGGGCCCGTTACGAATCCCTTCAGGAAGGCATGATCATAACCTGCGAGCCCGGTCTTTACATTCCCGAAGAAGGGTTGGGCATTCGGATCGAAAACGATGTCGTGGTTAGCGCAGCCGGACCCGTTGATTTAATGCGGGATCTGCCCATACGGACCGACGAAATCGAAGAAGCCTACCACAACGCCCACCGAAACTAAGCTAGGAAGTAGGCCAAGAAGGTGGTCCGTTCCGGGTCCCAAGGGGCTGGACCCGAGGTCAGCGCTTGGTAATGGGCAAGTAGTCCCTGCGGGGATGGCCTACATAGACCTGCCGTGGTCTGCCAATCGGCTCGTTGAGTTCTCGCATCTCTTTCCACTGGGCAATCCAGCCCGGCAAACGGCCCAAGGCAAACATGACCGTAAACATGTCGGTGGGGATACCAATCGCCCGGTAAATAATACCGGAATAGAAATCCACGTTGGGGTACAGCTTGCGCTCGATAAAGTAATCGTCTTGCAATGCGGTAGTTTCTAACTGTTTGGCGATGTCGAGCACCGGATCGTTCACACCCAATTTGTTCAGAACCTGATCGCAGGCTTCTTTGATAATGCGGGCCCGGGGATCAAAATTCTTGTAAACCCTGTGACCAAAGCCCATGAGGCGGAAGGGGTCGTTTTTGTCCTTGGCCTTGGCCACAAACTTGGAAACCTGCCCACCATCGGCCCGGATTTGCTCCAACATTTCGATGACCGCTTGGTTCGCACCACCGTGCAATGGGCCCCACAATGCCCCGACTCCTGCGGCAACCGCCGCGTAGATGTTGGCATGCGATGAACCCACCATACGCACCGTTGATGCCGAGCAGTTTTGCTCGTGGTCGGCGTGGAGAATCAACAACTTGTTCAAAGCATCGACCACCACAGGATCCGCGATATAATCCTCCGTCCGGTGCCCGAACATCATTTGGAGGAAATTGCTGACATAGTCCAATTTGTTGTTGGGGTACATGTAGGGGTGCCCCAGGGATTTTTTGTAGGTCCAAGCCGCAATGGTGGCCATTTTGGCGATCAGGCGGTGGTAGGTACGGTCCATATCGGCCATCGGACGATTGGAAATCAATGAATTGGGGTAAAAGCTGGAAAGCGACGCGATGGTGCTCATCAAAACCCCCATGGGATGGGTCGAAGCCGGATAGGCATCCAGAAACTTCTTGATATTCTCGTGGACCAGGGTTCTATGCGTGATGCTATGATTAAAGGTCTCCAATTGGGTCATGGTCGGCAATTCCCCGTATAGCAAAAGGTAGGAAACTTCCATAAAACTGGAATTGGCCGCCAATTGCTCGATGGGGTAACCCCGATAACTCAGGATTCCGACATCTCCGTCAATAAAGGTGATGGCGCTCTTGGTAGCCCCGGTGTTTTTGTAACCAATATCCAAGGTCACCAACCCTGTATCGTCCCGCAGTTTGGAAATATCGACGGCCGGTTCGTTTTCGGTACCAACCAGGAGGGGCAACGGGTAAACTTGACCGTTGTAATGGAGTTCAGCGTGGGAGGAGGACATGGCTGGGGGAGAATTTTGGATAAAATAAAAAAGGAGCACTGTTGAGGCCTAGGATAGAGCCCGAAAGCACGAACGTAGAACCCCTCAAAAATTGCACCTTTTGAAGGAAATCCAAAATAATTTTTGGGATTCCAAACCAGGGCCCTCCCTCACCCCGGTTCTCGGTGAAATCGACCCCTTACAAACCCTTGACGGCTTGGATCAACTCCGACAAAACGGCTTTGGCATCCCCAAACAACATCCGAGTTTTGGGGTCGTAAAAAAGCTCATTCTCAACACCGGCATAACCCGCGGCCATGGAGCGCTTGATCACAATGATGTTCTTGGCCTGGTAAGCCTTGAGAATAGGCATCCCGTAGACGGGAGAACCCGGATCGGTTTCGGCAGCCGGATTGACCACATCGTTTGCACCGACCACCACGACCACATCGGTTTGGGGAAATTCAGGATTAATGGCCTCCATCTCCAACAACAAATCATAGGAGACATCGGCCTCGGCTAGCAAAACATTCATATGGCCGGGCATACGCCCCGCCACAGGGTGAATGGCATAACGGCATTGAACGCCTTTCGATACCAAGAGTTTTTCGAGCTCGTGCATGGGATGCTGGGCCTGGGCGACGGCCATTCCGTATCCAGGCACCACCACAACACGGGAAGAATACGCCAGCAAAACCGCAGCATCGTAGGTGCCTATTTCCCGGATTTGACCGTTCATCTCACGACCGGCACCGCCACCAGAGGCATTGAACTGACCCAGAAGAACGGCGCCCAAGGTCCGATTCATGGCTTTGCACATGAGGACCGTCAAATAAACCCCCGATGCCCCCACCAATACACCGCCCATGAGCATGGCGCGGTTGTCAAAGAGCAATCCCGTGGTAGCCGCTGTCAGACCGGTGAGGGAATTCAAAAAAGAAATGACGACCGGCATATCGGCGCCCCCAATAGGCATTACAAAAAGGACCCCGTAAACCAAAGACAATACAAAAAGAAGATAGACCATCGGCTCGGCATAGGTAGGAGCCAGGATCATCCCCACAATCAACAGGACCTGAGCGAACAAGAGTCCATTGGTTACCAAACCCTGCATGGGAAAGCGTATGGGCTGACCACTCACCTTGCCGTCCAACTTGGCCATTGCGAAAACCGAACCAGTAAACGAGATGCCGCCGACCGATAAACTGATCATCAACGTGACAATGTAGAATACCAAGTAATAAGACCCCATGGATCCCATCCCCGATGTTTGGGTCAACAAACGAAGCAGACCCTCACCGTACAACAAATCCACCACCTCGGCCAAGGCCACCAAGGCCGCCGCCAAACCCCCAAAACCGTTGAGCAAGGAAACCATCTGCGGCATTTCGGTCATTTTGGCCTGCCCAGACATCCGTAGTCCTATCACGGAGCCCAACACCAACGACCCTAGAATGTACGGTAGGTTGGAGAGCCCTGGGAGAAAAAGAGTCACCAAGACGGCCAAGCCCATGCCCAATGCCAAGACGAGGTTCCCTCGGTTGGAGGTCGCCGGGTCGCTCATCCCTTTAATCCCTAACACAAAACAAACAAGGGCCACTAAGTAGCCCACCTCCATCAGTGTTTCCATCTTATTTCTTTTTGCGGAACATGTTGAGCATACGCCCGGTAACGGCAAATCCACCCACCACATTCACGGTGGCTAAGACCAAGGACAAGCAACCCAAAACCAAGACCGGCCAAGGAGCCTGCTCGGCCTTGCCCACCAAGAGAATGGACCCGACCACCACCACTCCTGAGAGGGCGTTCGAACCAGACATCAGGGGGGTGTGCAAAACCTGCGGCACCCGACCAATCACTTCAATGCCCAAAAAAACAGCGAGCAATAGCAAATAAAGGTGAGGCAGTACACTGTTAATCAGTGTTGGCAAATCCTGTAAGCTCCATTCCATCGTTTCCAATTTAGAGGTCCATGCGATTAGGCGAGCAGCCCTTGCTTCTTCCCATCATGGGCCAAGCAGCAAGCGGTTACAATTTCATCACGACCGAGATCCCACTTGGCGGGTTCTTCGGTTTCCAGCAAAGCCGTGAAGGCAAGTAAATTCTTGGAATACATTCGGCTGGCATCCTGGGCCTTGGCCGAAGCAGGAGCCGACCGACCGCAAACCAAGGCCTGACCCAATCGAATATTCTGACCATCCACGGTGCCTTCACAATTCCCACCACCAGCGGCCGCCAAGTCCATCACAACGGAACCGGCTTTCATTCGGGCTAGCATGGCCGACGAAATAAGAACAGGAGCCCTTTGACCAGGGATTTGAGCGGTGGTAATCACCACATCCGCCTTGAGGAGCTCCTCGTTGAGACGCTCCTGTTGTCGTTGGCGGTAGTCCTCGCTTTGCTCCACCGCATAGCCCCCGGCTTGGCGATCCTCCACCGCACCTTCGACTTCGATAAATTGCCCACCAAGACTCTCCACCTGTTCCTTGACCGAAGGCCGGGTATCAAAAGCTGCCACCACCGCCCCCAATCGCTTGGCCGTTGCAATGGCCTGCAGTCCAGCCACACCAGCACCAATCACCAAAACCCGGGCAGGCACCACGGTCCCTGCTGCGGTCATCATCATCGGAAAACACCGGGGCAAAAGTGCAGCGGCCTCGACCACGGCATGGTACCCGCCCAACGATGCTTGGCTGGAGAGAACATCCATGTTCTGGGCACGGGTTATTCGAGGCAAGGCATCCAAACTGAGGATGCTAAGACCCGACTCCGCCCAGGCTGCCAACAGCGAACGGTGGCGGGCCGGCGACAAGGTACCGATCAGCCACCTCAAACCGGGGAGTGGAAGTTCCGCGGGGCAGTTGACCGTCACCAAGACCTCGGTATCGCTGGGGATATCCGTCCTTGAGCCGCCTTGAGCGCCCGCGTTTTGGTAGGCCTCATCGGGATAAGCCGCTGCGGAACCTGCCCCTGTTTCGACCCAAACCCGGTGACCCCGTGTGATCCAGGCTTGGACCAATTCAGGGGTGGCAGCAACCCGGCATTCCGGACTAGCTTCTTTGAGGATGGCTATATTCATCGCAAATCGGAATGGGAGGCCAGGTAAGTGGAAAATTAATCTACGTTATCGTGCAGGTACCGGTTGTCCGTTTTGAATAAGGGAGCACCCGAACCCAAAGGTCTTTCCGTCACCGTTGTACGGCTCAAAGGTAGGTCCGAACTGGAAGCAGCAGGCGCTGGTTGATAGCCTGCCCGGACATAGGCCGGCACTTTTTCTAATTCTTCGAGCGCAACATTCCCACCGGATATCAGAGAATTTAGACTGCGCAGATTCTGAATGCGCTGGCGCGAGCGCGTTAAGACATCTTCTTCGGAAGGACCGCTCGCATAAACGGGCGATGGGTCCACCGAAGGCATGGGAGAAGGAGCAGGCGCCGTGTTGACGGGTTCCAAATCCGCTGCAGGGACGGCCGCGTTGATGGATGCGGTGATGGACGCGGTGGATTCAACATTCACCGGTGCCAAGTCCCATTCGACCGGACCGTCGTATCCAAAGAATGGATTGACCTCATCGTTCAACTCCGTTCCCGAAGCGCTCAAAGCGGCGACCGGTTCATCGTTCCGTTCGTTGCTAGGTTCATCCGAAGCGAAAGGAGAAGCAGCATCATCCAAATTCCAAACCCTGGTAAACAAATCAAGGGAACCCTGTTCAAAAGCCGGCCCTTGAGGCTCCGGGCTGGGCGTTGTTGGGGTCGGATCCGATCCGTTGTCCCCCTCATCGTCCATGTATTCATCGTCAATCAAGGTGAACATGGGCAGCGTCTCTTCCTCGACCGGAGCTTGCTCAGCGATCGGAGCTTGCTCAGCGACCGGGGCTTGTGCAGCAACCTGGGCTTGCTCAGCAACAACTGGCGCATCGAGCGTATGAATGACCACGGACGGTTTGTCGGTTGTGGATGGCTGCCACCCTGCACCCGCCGAGCCAGTTGCCTTGCCGTAATCGCGGCGAGCATCCCCTTCGAATCCGGTGGCAATCAAGGTAACTCGAAGTGCATCTCCCAATTCATCGTCGGTGCAATTCCCCCAGATAACATCGGTCCCAGATCCTGCCTCGGTTTGGACATAATCGTTAATTTCTCCGATTTCGTCCAATCGAATAGGGTCATCATTCCCACTGCTCATGTTAATCAAAATATTGCGGGCACCGGATATGTCGTTCTCGCTGAGCAAAGGAGAGGACAAGGCCAAGCGTACGGCCTCCAAGGCGCGGTTCTCACCGCTGGCCTGGCCAGAACCCATGACCGCTTTGCCACTCTGTTGCAAAACGGTTCGAACATCGGCAAAATCGACATTCACGTAACCGTCCACCGTAATAATTTCGGCAATACCCTTGGCCGCGGAGGCCAAAACATCGTCCGCCTTGGCAAAGGCATCTTTAAATACCAGATTTCCAAACAGTTCGCGAACCTTGTCGTTGCTAATGACCAGCGTGGTATCACAAAAACGACGCAATTCTTTCAATCCATGTTCGGCCTGTTCCAGACGCTTCTTGCCCTCAAAAGAAAAAGGCAGGGTAACAATACCCACCGTCAAAATATCGAGGGCCCTGCAAGCTTCGGCCAAGACAGGTGCTGCACCGGTTCCGGTTCCACCACCCAATCCGGCCGTTATAAAGACCATTTTGGTTTCGCTGCCAATGAGTTCCTTGAATTCCTCCATGGTCTCCACGGCAGCCTTACGCCCGATTTCGGGTTGATTGCCAGCGCCACGTCCTTCGGTTAAGTGGGGACCCAATTGAAGGCGATTCCTCACCAGATTGCGTTCCAAGGCCTGGTAATCGGTGTTACAAACCAAAAAGTCCACGTCCTTGATGCCTTTCTGAAACATGTGATTGACGGCGTTTCCTCCGGCTCCACCGATGCCGATCACTTTGATAATGGCACCGGGGTTGGATCCCAAACTGAACTGAAAATTGCTGAGTGGCGTCATAAAAGAATTTGAATTAAAGTGGCTATAAATTTATTTATCGTTTTTTGTTAAATACCAGAAAGTTCAATTAAAAATTATCCACGATGCGGGTCGTTTTTGGAGCCTAATTCGGGGTCTATAAACAGGCCCGGTAAGGCTGATAGCAAGCGATCCAGCAATCCTTCGCGGACCGGCGTTCGAGCGCTTTCATCATCGTTCCCGCCTTCAGGGATGGTCACGCTGTTTCCTGGTCCGCTCTTGGTTCTTTCATCGGCATCGATTTTGGCCAAGGAGGTCAAAACCAATCCACAAACCGTGGCATAAACCGGGGATTTGATGAGATCCGGCGCTTGGCTCAAATGCCCGTTGGAATCCCCAACGCAGGCCTCCATTCCCGTCATCAACGAAAACAAATGCTTGATGTTCTTCAAACGGGCACCGCCCCCGGTGAGGACAATCCCCGCACTCAGTCTCTTTTCGTAACCAGAGCTACGGATTTCATACTGAACATGTTGAATGATTTCTTTGACCCGGGCGTTGATAATATTCGCCAAGGTAAGTAGGCTGATTTCTTTGGGATCTCGACCCCGGATGCCGGGAATTGAAACCACTTCATTGGCCATGCTTTCGTGGGCCAAGGCCGAACCAAAACGAACTTTGAGCGCTTCGGCCTGATCAAACAAAACCGAACATCCTTCCCGAATATCCTGGGTGATGATATTGCCCCCCAAGGGAATCACCGCGGTATGACGAATGATGTTCTGATGAAAAATCGCAATATCCGTTGTGCCGCCTCCGATATCCACCAAAACCACTCCGGCATCCTTCTCGTCCTGGCCCAGGACCGCTTCTGCCGAAGCCAAAGGCTCAAGGGTCAATCCATTGATGAGCAATCCGGAAAGTTCAACGCAACGTTTGATGTTCATGATGGCTCCCACCGATCCGGTAATCACATGGAACATACCCTCCAGGGTAATACCGCTCATGCCCGCCGGGTTGGTGATGTCTTTCTCACCATCCACGGTATAATCCTGGGGCAAAACATGAATAATTTCATAACCAGCTTGTTGGGGAACTCGGTACATCTCCTGCAACAATCGATTCACATCCGCTTTGGATATCTCGGTTTCGCGGCTTTGGCGGGTCATCATATTGCGCTGTTGATGACTCCGAATGTGTTGACCTGCAATCCCCACGTTGACAACGCGGATATCTACGCCCGATCGTGCCGAAGCCTCGGCCACGGCTTGCTTGATGGACTGAACCGTCAGTTCAATATTGGCCACCGTCCCGCGGTTCACCCCCTGTGAAACGGCGGAACCCATACCCAGAATATCCACCTTGTTGTGTTCATTGCGCCGACCGACCACTGCGCAGATTTTGGTGGTCCCTATGTCCAGGCCGACTACAATTTCGGGATCGGGAGCAGGCTTGGCGGCCGGCTCCGGTGCCTTGCGGGGAGAAACAGCGTTCTTGAGGCTGGAAAAATTTAGCGACATACAATTTGATCTTTAAAAATGAGATTGATGTTATGAAAACGTGTGGGGAGCGAATCCGCTGGGGCCCAACAATAAAAAAGCGATAGTTTGTTCAACTTGGAGGCCAAGCCCATGGAAGTCCCCACCCAGATGCGCTGGCCGGAACGGGTTTGCAATTCCAACGAGGCCGAGTCCTCACCGGATAGCACATATTGGGTTACCTCCTGTCCTAGGATGGAATCATCCGCCAACGTTTGGTGGGAACGAAGGGCCAAGGCCAGTCCGGCATGCGATGAAGCCTTGCCTTGGGACCAGTGACCGGGCACCGCCCCCAGAACCAAGGGCAGAGGCCAAGCAAAGCCAGGACTTAGGGGAATACCGCATCCGCGATCATCCAAATAATACCCCGGCCTGCCCACCGGCATGACCCTCATCAGGGGGCGACTCGATTCGACTTCCACCCTTAGGATGCCATCCAAACCAAGGCTAAGGTCCGCTCCGACCAGGGAGGGCTGGGATCTCAAAGCCTTTTCACGGTTCATGATCCCTCGAGGTGGTCGCTTCGCCTTCAAAGCCACCACCCTTGAAATTTCCCGTTCACTCAAGAGATGCATCCCATGGTGATCCCGGTAAACCACCGCGACTTTTTTGATTTTGGTGGCCTTTAGTTCGTTCTGGGCCCCCAGCCAAACCACCGTCACCAAGCCCAACCCCAGGATACGGAGCAAGGCAAGGCGGACCGAGGCTCCCTGCAGCGAGCGTATTTGATTTCTAAGCGAAGAGATCACGGTCGTTGGTTGGGTTGGGGTTGGTGGGCGATTCCGATGATTGCGGACCCAGGGGCTTTGAAGAGAGGGAGGACAGCGAATCCTCGGCCAGAATCCGAACCGAAAGGGCCTCCAAATACTGATCGATATCGCCGGCTCCGATGGTAACTACTAAATCCGAAGGATGTTCCAACACGTCCTGTATCCAATCTGGGCACAGGCCTTCGCTGATCGGTAAGCATCGATTTGGACAGGTCATATCCTTGGCAATCAATGAACTATCTACGCCGGTCATGGGCTTCTCGCGGGCGGCATACACCGGCAGCAACCAACATTCGTCCAAGGCCGAAAGGGAGCGGGCAAATTCCGATGCAAAGTCCCGGGTTCGGCTGTAGAGATGCGGTTGGAACAAACCCAAGATCCGGCTGTTGGGATGCATAAGACGCAAACC
>CAIOCC010000046.1 GCA_903856555.1 uncultured Bacteroidota bacterium | reverse complement strand
GACCCACTTTGGGAATGATATCCCAATCTTCCATAACCAAATCGTTGGGGGGCAAGTTGGCAATTTCAACATCATCCAAAGCCCAGAACCAATCCCAAGCGCCCACATAGCGAAAGCGGATCCAAATTTGGGGTTGATTAGCAGCGACCGAGGAGATATTAAGTCTCGTGAGGGTCGAGTTGTTAATGGTGGTATTGCGTGGAACCTGGGTGGAAGAGCTGTAAAACGAAACCCAAGACAGGGAATCGTTGCTGACCTCCACCACATGGTCATCCGCAAAGCGCCGGAAATAATGCCGGAAACTTAACTGAACCCCGCTTTGGCCCACCAAGCTGGTTCCGACTTTGAGAATCAAGTAATCATCCTGGGTATCGGCCGGAAAGGAGTCCGAATTGATCAAAGCAAAGGAACCCCCCGATGTAGAATTGAAGGTTGGACCAAAATTCTGGGAAGTCAAATTGGGCTCAAGCGCTGAAACCACCTTCCAACGAGCACCTCCGTTGGCATCGTCCAGAATACTCAATCCGGTGGAACCGCTGAAATCAAAGGTCCAAAGGGCGGTGGTACTCTCGGTACCCAACCCAGCAGATAAGCGGCTGGTGGCCTGACTCATCTCTTCGTTGGCCTGTTTTCCAGGATAAGACCGAGGAGTTTCGAGTCTTTGGGCTTGGGCCGAAGGCAAGCCAAGGGCCGCGACGAGGGCCACGGCAAAGGCGGCGGAAAGGAGGAGGTTTTTGGGCATATAACTTCTTTGAATCTGCATTCCTTAATGAATGAGATTACCAAAGTTACACACCAAACGCCCTAAAAACGGCCTCTTGACCCTTTTCAGACCGCGTAGCTCTCCAAAGGGGGACAAGCACAAACCAGGTTCCGATCCCCGTAGGTATTGTCCACCCGGGCCACCGATGGCCAAAACTTGTTTTGCTCGGACCAAGGGGCTGGGTAAACCGCTTCCTGACGACTGTAGGGCCTATTCCAAGTCTCTGCAACCAAAACGCGGGCCGTGTGAGGGGCGTTCTTGAGGGGATTGTCCGCGCGGTCGGCTGCCCCGTTTTCGATGGCTGCGATTTCGCGACGAATTGCCAACATCGCCTCGCAAAAACGATCCAATTCCTCCAGGCTCTCGGACTCCGTCGGTTCCACCATCATCGTCCCAGCCACAGGGAATGAAACGGTGGGCGCATGAAAACCAAAATCCATCAATCGTTTGGCAATATCCTCCACCTCCACCCCGGCACTGGTTTTGAAGGGGCGCATGTCCAAAATCATCTCGTGGGCACAACGGTTGTTGGCATTGGTGTACAAAACCCCGTAGGACCCTTCCAGTCGGTTTTTGATGTAATTGGCGTTCAAAATGGCGTAACGGGTGGCCTCTGTTAAACCCTGGGCCCCCATCATTCGAATGTAGGCATACGATATCAAAAGAATGCTGGCACTCCCGTAGGGCGCCGCCGATACGGGGCCGATGCCCTCCGGTCCGCCGCAGGAGACGACCGGATGACTGGGCAAGTAAGGAGCCAACTGAGCAGCTACCCCGATCGGACCCATGCCGGGACCACCGCCGCCATGGGGTATGCAAAAGGTTTTGTGGAGGTTCAAGTGACAAACATCCGCGCCGATCAAAGCAGGCGATGTCAAGCCAACCTGGGCGTTCATGTTGGCCCCGTCCATATAAACCTGGCCGCCATTTTCGTGAACAATGTTACAAATTTCCTGAATTTGGTCCTCAAAAACACCGTGGGTGCTGGGATAAGTGACCATTAGGCAGGAAAGCGCATGGCTGTGAAGGAGGGCTTTTTCACGGAGGTCATCAACATCCACATTGCCCTGCGCATCGCAGGCCACAACCACGACCTGCATGCCGGCCATCACCGCCGATGCGGGATTGGTTCCGTGAGCCGAGGAGGGGATCAACGCAATGTTACGATGCATATCACCGCGCGCCCTGTGATAGGCCCGAATGACCATGAGGCCGGTGTATTCACCCTGTGCGCCTGAATTGGGTTGTAGACTCACATCAGCAAAACCCGTTACCTCCCGGAGGTACTGGCGGAGTTCCGCGAAAATCTGCTGATAACCAATTGATTGACTCGTTGGCGCCAGGGGATGAATGTTCGCAAAAGAAGACCAAGTGATGGGCATCATTTCGGCGGAGGCATTCAGCTTCATGGTGCAGGAACCCAGCGGTATCATGGAGTGACAAAGGGATAAATCTTTGCTTTCCAATCTTTTGATATAACGCAATATTTCGTGCTCGCTGTGGTATCGATTAAAAACTGGATGCTGCAGAATGGCATCGGATCGCAAAGGGAGTTCTTCCGGTCCCAATTGACGATCCAATTCAATGACATCCACCTGCAGTCCGTTGGTGATGGCTCCAAAAACAGAAACAACCTGCGCCAAATCTTGCAAAGACGTTGTTTCATCCACCGAAATCCCGACCTGCCCCTTGACCAAGAAATTGAAATTGATTTCCTTGGATTCGGCTATCACCCGAATTTTCTCGAGCGATTCATCGTCCATCGAACATACCAAGGTGTCAAAATATAGGTCGTTCACTTGGTCAAAACCCAAAGCCCGCAGCGCGGCATCCAGAACCCTGGCCCGACGATGAATTCGATTCGCCAAAGCCTTGAGACCGTCAGGACCATGGTAAACAGCGTACATCGAAGCCATAATGGCCAACAAAACCTGGGCCGTGCAAATGTTAGAGGTCGCTTTTTCGCGGCGAATGTGTTGCTCCCGCGTTTGGAGGGCCATCCGGTAGGCTGTTTTGCCTTCGGCATCCACACTTACCCCGATGAGTCGGCCTGGAAGATGTCTTTTGTAGGTATCACGCGTCGCAAAAAACGCGGCATGAGGCCCCCCGTAGCCCATGGGCACCCCAAAGCGCTGGGCCGAACCCACCACCACATCCGCACCCCAACTACCAGGCGATGGTAACAAAACCAACGCCATCAAATCGGCCACCACCGCCGTGGCCACGCCGGCCTCTTGGGCCATTTTGCAAAACGGTGCATAATCCTTGACTCTCCCGTAGCCGTCGGGGTATTGAAACATGCAGGCAAAATAGCCGTCGTTGCAATTCATGTCCTCAATTCTTCCCGTAACAACCTCTATTCCAAGTGGTTCAGCGCGGGTTTCTAGGACGGCCCTGGTCTGCGGAAAACATTTGTGGGAAACAAAAATTTTGCGATGATCGGTTTTCTTCCGATTGGCAAACAGCATGAGCATGGCCTCTGCGGCTGCGGTGGATTCATCCAACAGGGATGCGTTGGCAATTTCCATCCCGGTGAGATCGCAAACCATGGTTTGAAAATTCAGGAGAGCCTCCAGCCGACCTTGGGCAATCTCGGCCTGGTAAGGCGTGTACTGGGTGTACCAACCCGGGTTCTCCAAAATATTTCGAAGAATGACCCCCGGCGTCAGGGTTCCATAATAGCCGGATCCGATATAGCTCCGAAAGACTTTGTTCTTGTCACCGATCCGACCCAGCTCGGTCAGCATTTCCTGCTCTGTCATGGGGGCCGGAAGATTCATGGGCCCATGGCTTCGAATGCTAGCCGGGACCGTTTCTGCCACCAGGCTTTCCAAATCGGTCGCTCCAACCGTTTGGAGCATGTGTTTCAAGGCCTTTTGGTTGATGCCGATATGCCGGCGTACAAAGGCGTCTTCGGGGGTCGTATGAAAGGATGTGGACATAAGCCGCAAAATTAGGGAACAGAGCGAGGGAAACAGGCCCCGCCCCCCTCCCTTGTTTCGTACTTTTGGGCCATGATGATGAATATTGTCCTCTTTGGCCCCCCCGGAGCCGGCAAGGGCACCCAGTCCCAAAACTTGATCCGGGATTTGGGGCTCGTTCACCTTTCGACCGGGGACTTGCTCCGTGCTCAGATCGCCGCCGGAACCCCCCTAGGGCTGGAAGCCCAGGGCCTGATGAACGCCGGCTTGTTGGTACCCGATCACGTCGTGATTGGGATGATCCGGCATCGTTTGGAAGAAAGTCCCGATGCCGCCGGATTTATTTTCGATGGTTTCCCCAGGACCTTGGCCCAGGCCGAGGCCTTGGATGCCCTGCTCGAAGGGTTGGGCCAAAGCATCCGTTGCATGGTTTCCATGGTGGTTCCCCAGCCCGAACTGGTCCAGAGACTCCTGCTTCGAGGCAAAGACTCTGGCAGGGCCGACGACCAAAACGAAGACATCATCGCTCAACGAATCGAAGAATACCAAGCCAAGACAGCACCCGTCGCCCAATACTACGCCCACCAAAACAAATGGAAGGAAGTGGATGGCATCGGGAGTATCGAAGAAATCTATACTCGGATACGGGAGGCCGTCGGCTGCTAACCAGCCTTGATGCTCCATGGCCGAAGGAAATTTTGTTGATTATGTCAAAATCTGTTGCCGATCCGGTAGCGGTGGCGCCGGTTCCGTGCATTTTCACAGAGATAAAGTCACGGCCAAAGGAGGTCCTGACGGGGGAGACGGTGGCCGTGGCGGTCACATCATCCTGCGGGGCAATGCCCAGTTGTGGACCCTCCTTCACCTCAAATACCGCAAGCATGTCATGGCCGATGCGGGCGTCAACGGTTCCTCCGGGCTCAAAACAGGGGCGCAAGGATCCGACGTGGTCTTGGAAGTGCCCTTGGGTACGGTGGCCCGGGATCCCGAGACCGGCGAAAAAATCCTGGAAATCACCACCGATGGCCAAGAAGCCATTCTGCTGAACGGGGGACGCGGCGGACAGGGAAATCATCACTTCAAAAGCGCTACGCGACAGTCGCCTCGTTTTGCTCAACCCGGAGAACCCGGACAAGAGGAATGGCGCATCCTGGAACTCAAAATATTGGCCGATGTGGGACTGGTTGGCTTCCCCAACGCCGGCAAAAGCACCCTCCTGGCCTCCGTCTCGGCTGCCAAACCCGAAATTGCCGATTACCCCTTTACCACCTTGGTTCCCAACCTAGGCATTGTTCCTTACAGGGACTATCGGTCCTTTGTGATGGCGGATATCCCCGGTCTTATCGAAGGAGCCCATGCCGGCAAGGGTCTAGGTCATCGTTTTTTGAGGCATATCGAACGCAATTCGGTTTTGCTTTTTGTTGTTCCGGCCGATGCAGACTCTATCCAAGAGCAATACCGGATTCTGGTTCACGAATTGGAGGCCTACAACCCGGAATTGCTAACCAAAAGAAGGTTTTTGGCCATTAGCAAATCGGATTTGGCCGACGCCGAACTCCGCGAAGGCCTGGCCAAAGAATTACCGGAGGGAATACCTGCCTTGTTCATTTGCTCGGTCACCGGGGAAGGCATCCCGGAACTCAAAGATGAACTTTGGAAATTGTTACAATAATCTAATTTTTTCGTCATGCAACCGTATCACGAAGGCTTGGGACCCAAACTCCAAAAAGAACTTCAAGACCTGCGCGATCAGGGTCTTTACAAAAAGGAACGTATCCTGGTTTCTCCCCAAGGCGCTGAAATAACCTTGGAAGACGGCCGCGTCGTCATCAACGGCTGTGCGAATAATTACCTGGGGTTGTCCAGCCACCCATCGGTGATTGCGGCCGCACACCGGGCCCTGGACGAATACGGTTTTGGGATGAGTTCAGTGCGCTTTATCTGTGGGACACAGCGCATTCACAAGGATCTCGAAGCGGCCATTGCGCATTTCTACGGCACCGAAGACAGCATTCTCTACGCTGCAGCCTTTGACGCCAACGGGGGCGTTTTTGAACCCTTGCTTGGCGAAAAAGACGCGATCATCAGCGATGCCCTCAATCATGCTTCGATCATCGACGGGGTCCGCCTCTGCAAAGCAGCGCGCTACCGCTATGCGAACAACGACATGGCCGACTTAGAGCGTTGCCTGCGCGAATGCAAAGAGGCCGGACACGAAACGGTGCTCATTGTTACGGACGGTGTCTTTAGCATGGATGGTTATGTCGCTCAACTGGATCGGATCGTCGAATTGGCCAAAGCCTACGGGGCCCTCACCATGGTAGATGAATGCCATGCCGCCGGATTCCTTGGAGCCAGCGGACGCGGAACCCCTGAATTATGCGGGGTGCACGGTCAAATCGATTTGGTCACCGGAACCTTAGGCAAAGCCTTGGGCGGTGCCATGGGAGGATACACCACCGGTCGCGCAGATGTCATCGCCATGCTGCGCCAACGCTCTAGACCTTACCTCTTCAGCAATTCCCTGGCCCCGGCGATTGTGGGCGCCTCGTTGGAGGTTTTTAGAATGTTAGAACACAGCAATGACTTGGCTCTAAAACTTGCCGAAAATGTGCGTTTCTTCAAAGAAGGAATCCGTGCCCTTGGCTTTGATTACAAGGACGGGGCTTCGGCTATTGTGCCCATTATGTTATACGATGCCTCCCTTAGTCAGCGCATGGCCGATGCCCTCTTGGACGAAGGGGTTTATGTTATTGGATTCTTTTTTCCGGTGGTTCCCCAAGGCCAGGCCCGGATTCGGGTGCAACTTTCGGCAGCCCATACACGGGCCCATTTGGAGCATATGCTAGAAGCCTTTGGCAAGGTCGGCAAACAACTTGGGGTCATCCCCGCCTAAGGAAGCCCATCCCTAGCGACTAAGATCTAGGAGACTCCTCGCTTGCCGGCGTGGTCGACAGGCCCTCTTCGGCCGGCATCGCTTGGCAAAGCTCCACCAGAATTCCCCCGGCACTGCGCGGGTGTACAAAGCAAACCCATTGACGTTCCGCGCCTACCTTGGGTTCTGCGGATAACAACTGAAACCCTTGGTTTTGGAGCCTCTGCATGGTCACCCGGATGTCATCAACCGCATAGGCCACATGATGGAGTCCTTCGCCTTTGGCCTCCAAAAAACGGGCTATCGGGCTATCGGGGCGCAGGCTTTCCAGCAACTCCACTTTGTTGGGACCCACTCTGTAAAATAGAGTGTTCACCCCTTCGCTTTCAACGGTTTCTTTTCGGTAGGGCGGGGTGCCCAAGAGGCGGGTGTACAGCGGCTCGGACTCGGCCAGCGACCGCACCGCAATCCCAAGATGCTCAATACGGGTCAAATCGTTAGGGAATTCGGGGTTCAATCCAGGGTGAACGGGTGCGGGCTCCATAGGTTAGGGGTTGAATAAGGCGATCTAGCTGTCACAAAATAACGGCAAGGCATCGCTACGATTCCGCTCGGTGACCCTAATTTTGTGAGAACCATGATTCAAGTTTCCCCCAAAGCCGCCGACAAGGTTCGCAGCCTGCTACAGGACCCCGAACAAGCCGGTAAGTCCTACCTGCGGATTTCGGTCCTCAGCGGCGGATGCTCCGGCCTAAGCTACCGTATGGATTTTGAAGCCGAGCCCCTCCCGGAAGACCAACGTTTTGAGGAGCATGGGGTTCGCCTGCTTTGCGACAAAAAAAGCTTGGTGTACCTCGTTGGTACCGAACTGGACTTTAGCGATGGCCTGAACGGCAAGGGCTTTCATTTTAACAACCCCAACGCCGCCCGATCCTGCGCCTGCGGTGAGAGCTTTTCGCTTTGACCCGCCTCAGCGTTAATGTCAACAAAATAGCGCTGCTGCGAAACAGCAGGGACCATGGTGTGCCCGATCCGGTCCAATTTGCCTTGGATTGCGAACGATTTGGGGCCGATGGAATCACCGTGCATCCCCGTCCCGATGCCCGTCATGTACGCCCCGACGATGTTAGGGCGCTGCGTCAGTCCTTGAGCACCGAGTTGAATGTGGAGGGGAATCCTTTGGAATCGTACTATATGGATTTGGTTCTGGAGGTGCGGCCAGCTCAGGCCACCTTGGTCCCCGATCACCCCCTCCAACGGACATCGGACCATGGTTGGGATTTTGATCAGGACGGGGAACGATTGCGGCCACTCATAGCAAAACTGAACGCCGCAGGCATTCGGGTTTCCCTTTTTATTGATCCGAACCCGCGCCATGCAGAACAAGCAGCGGAACTGGGCGCCCAAGCGGTCGAATTGTACACCGAAAGCTTTGCCCGTTGTTATGATTCAAAAGACAAAACGGATAACTGCACCGCGCCCTACGAGGCCACCTACCACCGAGCTCTGGAAAGTGGACTGCTGGTGAACGCGGGTCATGACTTGAATCTGTCCAATCTGGGCGCATTGAACGCCCGTCTCCCGCGCTTGCACGAAGTTTCCATTGGGCATGCCCTGGTGGCCGATGCCCTGTACCTGGGTCTCGAAAACACCGTTCGTCTCTACCGTCGGGCTCTGCATAGCAATCCAACATCCTGATACTCGTTTGTCACGGCGCAAACTTTTGCATTTTGCCGAAATGGCGCGCATGCCCCGGGTATGGGAGCATCCCCCCAACACGGCGTGGACATGGCGGGAGCGCCTGCAAAACCCCGAAGCGCTAACAATCCCGCCTTCCCAAAACCAAGACCCCCCACTTATCCTGGAGCTGGGTTGCGGAACAGGCCTGTGGACCGTGGGTGTGGGTTCCAAAAAACCAGATCACCTTTGGCTGGGGGCCGATATCAAAGGGGCCCGCATGTGGCACGGTGCCAAACAAATTGAAGCCCTTGGCCTGAACAACGCCGGCTTTTTGCGGACCCGACTGGAGGACATCGAAATGTATTTTGGCGAGGGAGAAATTTCCGAAATATGGATCACCTTTCCGGATCCCCAACCCCGTGAAAGCCGCGAAAAAAAACGGCTGACGAGTCCGGCTTTTCTAAAAAGATACCGTAAAGTGTTACAAGACGGGGGCTGCCTTCATCTCAAAACCGATAATACCGCTTTGTTTGAATACACCTTGGAAGCCTGGAAAGATAACGGCCTAACCCTGGATCGCTGCATTCGTGATGTTCATCATCCGGATGAAAGGGCGCAACGAAATGCCTACGAGGAAGAGACCCTCTCCGTTCTAACCACCTATGAATCCAGGTACATGGCCCAAGGCCTTCCCATTCACTATGTGCGAGCAAGATGGACTTAGGCGAAACGTCCCTCCATCGCGTCCAACCAGTCTTCAATCGTAACATATTCCGAATCCTGACCAGGCTTCGCCTCGAAATACAATCCAGCACAGGCGCTTCCTATTTCTTGGGCCAAATCCTTCAAACGCTGCGCCAACCGCTCGGCATCCCCTGCATCGGCTCCCGGCTTGATTGAAACCAGCGCAAACCAGCGCAGATTCGGGCCCGAAACCCCGCCAACGAAAGCCCCATCGACTGCATCCAGTGCCCAAGGGTCCACGACCAACCAATCCGGCATGCGGGAGCCCCAACCACCCTTGTTCCGCAAGCGTCCCAAGACATCGGGGCTCAACTCCAGCGCCCAACCTGGCATCTCTATCGCGTAGGCATCGCCCAGGCTTTCCATCCCTTCCCAAACGGCTGAATCCCTGCAGTACAATCCCTTGCATTCCAAAAATCGCTCGGTCCATCCAGGCCCAGGCTCTGCCAAAGCGGGCGTGGCCATCAACCACAAATCCGGTCCGGCGACCCAGCCACTGATTTCGTTCCAGGCCCCTGCATCGGCATCCAAACTCAGGACCAGGCGCTCCGCACCTGCTGCCGCCGCAAAGCGAGCATCCATCAGGCGGTCTGTATTTCCCAAAATCCAGGACATGGGTTAAACATAAAGCTCGACCCTTGAACTTTGCATATCCAACAAGATGGAACCCGATTTTTTTGAACGCGTTTACGAGGTCGTCCGGCTGATACCGCCCGGACGCGTCACCACCTACGGGGCTATTGCGCGCTTCTTGGGTAGTGGGCGCAGTGCGCGCGCCGTGGGTTACGCCCTCAATGCCTGCCACGGCATCCAGCCTATGGTACCCGCCCATCGAGTGGTCAACCGAATCGGCCTTCTCAGCGGAAAACATCACTTTGATCCTCATCAACCCATGGTCGCTCTGCTGGCCGCCGAAAATATTCAAGTCACCGAAGACCGGATCTGCGATTTTGAGCGTTTGTTTTGGAACCCCGAATCCCTCCTGTAATTCCGGGCCTCGCTTCCTTTGAACCCACCAACCTTCGAGCTGTCCGACGACCCTTTCCCACCTAACGAATGAAATCCCTGCCCGGCCACCCAACGACCCCTAACCCCTGGGAGCAGGAAAGTGAAATCACCGCGGTGCAGCTGTACCGTTGGATCGAAGAGGGCGAAAACCGTCGGCAGGATTTCAAGGAAACCATCACCTCATCTCGCAAAATTGCGAGGACTCTGGCTGCCTTTGCCAATGCCGAAGGAGGTCGCCTGCTGGTGGGCGTTCGCGATAATCGCAGTCTTCGTAACATTCGTCCTGCCGACGAAACCGAGATGCTGCTGGGGGCCGCCAAGCATTTTTGCCAGCCGGAGGTTCAGCTCCACTTTACGACCGTTCGTGTCGGTCTCAAAGAGATTTTGGTGGTTCGAATTGCAGAAGCCAAGGATAAGCCTGTACGTAATTTGGGCGAAGGCAGGGAATGGGAGGTTTACCTCCGCAACGGAGACCAATGTCTATTGGCATCACCCATGAGCATCAAGATGTTACAAAACCAAGAAGCGGATCACGACGAACCTCTCTTGGAGTTTGGTAGCCGAGAACAAGCCCTCTTGGAATACCTGCGCAACCACGCCCGCATTCGCGTTCAGGAATGCCGCAAAATGTTCAATTTGTCGACGGGCCGAGCCCATCGTATGCTCCTTCAATTGACCCGCGCGGGCTTAATCACCTTGCACACCCACGAAAAAGAAGAATTCTTTACTTTAGGGAAGGACTATAATGGGGGAAGCGGTACCGATCGCTCTGCTCAATGGCGTCCATGATTTGAGCAATAATCTGATCCTTGCTCGCTGTGTAGTCTAACTCCAAGGGATCTTTGAAAGTCACTGTCAGGTCTACGTTTCTTTTTTTGAGTAAAAGGCCTTTTTTGTTGAAAGCACGGCGAAATCCGTTAATCACCACCGGAATCACAATGGGTTGTTGGTCCTTGATGATTTGAGCAACCCCCTTACGGCCTTCGGCATAAGGCTTGGTGGTTCCTTGAGGAAAGGTGAGAACCCACCCAAAATCCAGGGCCTTGTAAATCTTGTCCACTTCAGAGACATCCACCTGACGCTGAACTTCCTGACCACCTTCTCTCCAGGATCTTTTGACCGTAACGGCCCCTGCGAGGCTGAAAAGCCAGGGCAAAATCCCGCTTTTTTTCATGGTCTCGGTCGCGGCGACATAGTACAGGCGGGCCGGAGTCCACAACAAATAGAAGGGAGCCCACAAACGCCGGCCGTAACCCCACTTCGCGGCACAAATCGAATGAAAAATGGCCATCACATCCCGGTAATAGGTCTGATGGTTGGAAACAAAAAGGACATTCTGCGCTGGTAGCTTGCGGATCTTGTCGCTACCCTCAATGCGAAGGCGGTTGATAACGCACAAACCAATGTAGAAAAAAGAGCCGAAGACCCCAAACATCACCCGCTTGATAAGCAGGGGGTTCCCAAACGGGTCAAAAAGCTTCATAAACGACCATTTTTACCTTGTTCACACGTCCAAAATAGCATACAAAGTCCGGCCAAGGACCAGAATTCACGTTGTATTTACATTGAAAAGCGAAATTCGTGTCATTGAAGGTTCTAGACACGATGGAAAAGCGTAGGATTGACTTGCTGGTTTTGTCGGATTTGCACCTGGGAACCTACGGTTGCCACGGGAGGGAACTCCTTCGCTACCTAGACCAAGTCCAGCCGGGCACCCTGGTATTGAACGGGGATATCGTGGACATTTGGCAATTCAAAAAGCGCTATTGGCCCGCCTCCCATATGCAGGTGATTCGAAAATTGTTAAAATTTGCAGAGCAAGGCGTTCCGGTCTATTACCTCACCGGAAATCACGATGAAATGCTTCGCAAATTCAGCGACTACCGAATGGGTAATCTCTACCTGCGTGACAAGTTAGTTTTAGAAATCGACGGACGCAAGGCTTGGTTTTTTCATGGAGATGTTTTTGATGTTAGCATGCAGTATTCCAAGTGGTTGGCCCGCTTGGGCGGACACGGTTACGACCTCTTGATTGTCCTCAATCGCTTTGTAAACCATGTGCTTGAAAAACTCGGTCGGGACAAAATAAGCTTATCCAAACGAATCAAAGACGGGGTTAAAACCGCGGTCAGCTTCATCTCGGATTTTGAACAAATTGCGGCCGATCTGGCCATCGAAAGAGGCTATGACTACGTCATCTGCGGGCATATTCATCAACCCGTCATCAAAACCATGACCTCCTCATCGACCCCGCCTCCGGGCCAAGAAGCTCGAACCGTCACCTACCTGAATTCCGGGGATTGGATCGAAAACCTGACCGCCTTGGAATACCACTTGGGGCAATGGACATTGCACCGTTACGCGGCCCGTCCTGATGAAATCCGACAGAACGCTCCATTCGCATCCGATGACCCACCGATGACGACCATTCCCAACGCCGTACCCCACCCCTTCCTCGAGGAAATTTTTTCCCTGGCCACGGTTTCGGCCTCCACTAGCCTGGGCACCCCTTGAGCAGAACCCGCCTACTATACGCCATCCAAGGCACCGGTAACGGACACTTGAGCCGAGCAGGGGCCCTTATTCCAGCATTGCAAAAAAGAGGCGAACTCGACTTGCTTGTTTCTGGTAGGGATGTCCAAGTATCGGTTACGCATCCGGTTCTCTATCGTTTTAACGGCGCTGGCTTTGTTTTTGGCCAAAATGGGGGGATCGATTGGTACCAAACCCTTCGCATTCAGCGTCCCCTCGCACTGTTGCAGGATAGCCGGGCCCTGCCATTGCGCCAATACGACTTGGTGATCAACGATTTTGAGCCGGTTTCGGCACTGGCAGCGCGCAGGCAGGGTTTTAATCGCATCGTTTCATTGAGTCACCAAGCTTCCTTTTTGTCCAAAAACGCCCCCAGGCCCGCCCGCAACCGGTTTAGTCTGGATGAACCCGTGGCTGAATGGATGTTCCAACACTACGCCCCCTGTCCTTCGGCGATTGGATTGCACTTTGAGGCCTACGACGACTTTATCCATACCCCGGTGATCCGCCCTGGGATTCGAATGCTCCGCCCCAGTCACGATTCCGGGGAAGTCTTGGTCTATCTCCCCGCCTACCAGGACGACCTACTCGTCGCCTTTCTGCAAAAAGTGGACCCTGCGCGTTCTTGGGTTGTTTTTAGCAAAAGACAAAAAGCCACGGCTCGTTTTGGCCAAGTGATGATTCATCCGGCCGGCGATGCCCTCTTTTGCAAACACCTGGAACATGCCGAAGCCGTGCTCTGCGGTGCAGGGTTCGAGACCCCGGCCGAGGCCCTCTTTTTGGGCAAAAAACTTTGGGTTATTCCCATGAAGCAGCAATACGAACAAGCCTGCAACGCCGAAGCGCTGCGCCGAATGGGCATACCCACCTCCCCCGGATTGTCCTCCTCGATGGTGGATGATTTACGAACCTGGCTCCAAGGCAAAAGCCCTGCCGCTAGGGCCTGGCCGGACCATACCGAAGCGCTTTTGAGCCTATGTCTTGACAAGGTGGGTCAAAACAGGGTTTTTTAGGGGTTTTGGGGAGCGCACCTCTTCATTTGTAGGGGTTTTTGTAGGGGGTGTTGGAGAAGGACCGCGGAAGAAACCTCCTCACTTTTGTTTTGTTACCCAGCCAAAATTTTGGGTAACGTCGGACCCCATGAAATACATCCTGTACTTGGAAGCATCTCGCTTGGCCGAGCTTGAGTCTCGTAACACCATCGAATCCAACGGCTCGTCAAAGACATTGCCCACCTGGTTGCAGTGGTTATGGCAACATCGACACGGTGGGGCGCGGGACTGCGCTCATCTTTTGAACCCAGACGCTCATCCTCAAAATTCTATCTTGCCCGTTGTCGTCCTTTTGGAAACCACCAGCCTGCACGATCGTCTTCAGGATGCTCTGAGCCAAGGCCATACCCTGGTCCTGGAATGGCAGGGGAAAGGCGCGGCCAAGACCATGCGCCTTCGCACCAAAACCTTGGATAAAACTTGGCAAGATGCCTCGGATCAAGCCGATTTGCTCAAATCCATTCGAATGGCCCTGCGCCAATGCTCCCAGGCCACCAAATCCATCAAGCGCCAACATCGAGTGCAGGCATCGAGGCTCAGTGAAGAACAAATCGTCCAACAATTTTGCCGTAGCATTGACGAACACCATGCGGATACACGCTGCAGCATACCTCAGTTGGCACGGTTATGCGGTGTCAGCAATGTACGCTTGCAACAAATTTGTCAACAGCATTTGGGGCAAGGCCCCAAGGCGTACCTTGTCCAACAACGTATCCAAAAAGCTTCGGAACTTCTCCGCAATTGGCCCGAAAACCGTCGCTGTCTCATGTCCCGCGTTGCCAAAGAAGCCGGATTTTCATCGCCCTCGTACTTTTCGTCTCTTTTTTTGACCCACACCGGTCAAACACCCACCGAATTCCGGCATCAGCACCTCCAAAACAAAGATTAATAGCGGGCCCTTGAGCCAAGCTTACCGAACCTGATCGCCAGGAGCCGACCCAGCGCCCTGAGGACCGACCAAAATCAATTTGCCATCGCTGTTTTGGGCTAACAAAAGCATGCCCCTGGACTCGACACCGCGGATTTTGCGGGGTGCAAGGTTGGTCAGCATGAGAACCTGACAGCCCTTGAGCTCATCGGGGGCAAAGTGTTGAGCGATGCCGGAAACCACGGTCCTCTGTTCACTGCCCAAATCAACGCGTATCTCCAATAACTTATCGGCACCGGCCACGGGCTTGGCATCGAGAATCTCAACCAAGCGCAAATCCATGGCCGCAAAATCCTCAAAGGCAACCATCGATGGTTCCTGGGTAGGTTGGACCTTCCCCGATTCGGACGTGGCTGGGGACGATGAACCTGGCTGGGGCGATGAACCTGGCTGGGATGAGGCCGGCGATGAGGCCGGCGATTCAGTCGAATTGGATTCCATGGCTTGAAGTTTGGCAAGACGCTCTTGAATCGTTGCGTCTTCGATGGGTGTAAATAAAAGAGTGGGGGGAGCCAATGGATGGCCCGTTTGCAGGTAAACACCCTTGGCGAGCCCTTGCCACCAGGCCAGCCGTTGATCCTCCGAAGGAAGCCAATTGAGCTGGGCCGAAAGTCGTTTGGCTGCATGCGGCAAGAAGGGCTCCAAGGCAATGCACAATTCGGCTGCCACTTCGGCGCCGGTACGCAGAACGCCCAACGCCGCCTCGGGATCCGTTTTGAGTAATTTCCAAGGCTCTGTTTCTGCCAGGTAACGATTCCCCAAGCGCGATAGGTGGATCACGCCGGCCAGGGCCTCCCGCAATCGGAACTGCTCCATGGCTTCCAGAATTTCGGACCGAGTCAGGGCCAAAGCATCGTGGAGGATTTGTTCGGCCGACCCGATCGTGGGGGCCTCAATGGCCACCAAGGGTCCGCAGCGACCTTCATTCAATTTGTGGGTTAAAACCACCACCCGATTAACAAAATTCCCAAGGATCGCGACCAATTCCGAATTGACTCGGAGTTGAAAATCCTGCCAAGAAAAATCGGCGTCTTTGGTTTCCGGCAAATTCGCCAAAAGGGTGTAACGCAATTCATCTTCACGTCCACTCATTTCTTGGAGGTACTCGTGCAGCCAAACCGCCCATCCACGGGATGTTGAAATCTTGCGGCCTTCGAGGTTGAGAAACTCATTCGCCGGAACCTGCCATGGCAGCACATAGGAACCGTGAGCCGCCAGCATCATTGGGAAAATTAAGGTGTGGAATACAATGTTATCTTTTCCAATAAAATGAATCAATCGGGTATCCGGTTTTTTCCAATAATCTTCCCAACGATCCGGTTCGCCTTGGGATTCAAAATATTCACGAGTCGCTGAAATATACCCAATAGGGGCATCAAACCATACATAAAGAACCTTTCCCTCAGCACCTTGCAAAGGAACAGGCACGCCCCAGTCCAAATCCCTGGTCATGCTTCGGGGCTGCAGCCCCTGCTGAACCCAGGACATAAATTGACCACGAACATTGGATTTCCAACCCTGAATTCGTTGGGTGTATTCAACAAAGGTGGGGTGTTGTAACAATTCATCCATGGGAAGAAACCAATTGTTGGTTTCGCGGATGACCGGTTCCGTTCCGCTAAGAACCGAACGTGGTTGCAACAATTCATCCGGACTGAGGGAAGTCCCGCATTTCTCGCATTGATCCCCGTACGCCCCGTCAAATGCACAATGGGGGCAGGTACCAACAATGTAGCGATCGGCCAAAAATTGCTGGGCAGCGTTATCGTAAAATTGTCGGGTGACCTCCTCCCGCAAAAACCCGCCACGATGCAAGACCTCAAAAAAAGCCGTGGCCTCCCGGTGATGGGCGGCTCCCGATGTCCTCGAAAAATGGGTGAATTCCACCCCGATGCCCTTGAGCGCATCGCGAATAAGGACATGGTTCCGGTCCACCAAATCCCGGGGGTGTACCCCTTCTTTGCGGGCCTGCAGTGTGATGGCGACCCCGTGTTCATCCGTACCGCAGATTAAGATGACATCCTCCCCCTTGGCACGCAGGTAACGGTGGTAAACATCGGCAGGCAGGTAACATCCGGCCAGATGGCCGATATGAACAGGCCCGTTGGCGTAGGGAAGAGCGGCGGTTAACAGATAGCGGGGCACCTCGCAAAAGTAGGACTTAGGAGCAGGCTTAACAAACCTCCAGCCCCTAACCCTGTTGTAATTTGGCAGCCATGCAGGAAATTCCCGTCTATCAACCCCGTAACCCCGTCCGGATTGTCACCGCGGCCTCGCTTTTTGACGGCCACGATGCGGCCATCAACATTATGCGCCGTATCCTCCAAAAAAGCGGAGCCGAAGTAATCCACTTGGGGCACAACCGTTCGGCCGCCGAAATTGTGGACTGTGCCGTGCAGGAAGACGCTCAAGCCATTGCCATCACCTCCTACCAGGGGGGTCATTTGGAGTTTTTCAAGTACCTCTACGACTTGTTGCGGGACCGGGGTCGCCCAGAGATACGTCTCTTTGGCGGTGGAGGCGGCACCATCCTTCCGGTCGAAATCGAAGAACTTCACGCCTATGGGATTAACCGCATTTATTCCCCGGATGATGGCCGCGCCATGGGCTTGCAAGGGATGATCAACGATTTGTTGCAACAATCCGATTTTGCCATCGTCAAAGAAAGCGCCCATGACCTGAAGGCCTTGGCTGAACAAATCCGACTTGGGGCGGACCCCGCCTTGGCTCGGGGCATTTCAATGGCCGAAAACGAACCCCAACTTTTTGAAGAACTCATCCAAACCCTCAACGCCGACGGCGCGAAGCATCTTGGCCAAAAAGCCCCGGTTCTGGGCATCACCGGAACGGGCGGGGCGGGTAAATCATCGCTCGTGGACGAGGTTATTCGGAGATTTGTGACCCAAACCGGCGACCCTTCCGATCCCAGCATGGGGCCCAGGGTGGCCGTTGTATCGGTGGATCCCTCCAAACGCAAGACCGGAGGCGCCCTCTTGGGCGATCGCATCCGGATGAATGCCATCCACCATCCCCGCGTTTATATGCGGTCCCTGGCAACCCGTCAATCCAACCTGGCCCTGAGCCGCCATGTTCGAGACACGCTGACATTGCTGCAGGCTTCCCGCTTTGACTTGATTCTTCTAGAAACCTCCGGCATCGGCCAAAGCGATACCGAAATCATTGATCACAGCGATGTTTCGCTCTATGTTATGACGCCGGAATACGGGGCCGCAACCCAGCTCGAAAAAATTGACATGCTGGACTTTGCCGACCTCATCGCGGTGAACAAATTTGATAAACGAGGAGGGCAAGATGCCCTGCGGGATGTGAAGAAACAGGTTCAGCGTAACCACAACCTCTGGGACACCCCCGCTTCTGAAATGCCAGTCGAAGGCACCATCGCCAGTCAATTCAACGACCCGGGGATGAACCGCCTCTTTGGCCGATTGATGAACCTGCTCGAAACCCGTTGTGGGTTCAAAGTGGAGCGTCAACCCTGGGTGGATGACCATGAACTCTCCGAGAAAATTTACATCATCCCCCCGGCCCGGGTCCGATACCTCTCCGAAATCACCGACAGCATCCGGCGTTACAACCGCGATACCGAGGAGCAGGCCCGCCTGGCAGACCAATGGTATGCCTTGGAGCAAAGCATTCGAATACTCGAGGAACAAAGCGGGGACCAAGCCCCTTCCCCCAACGCCAACCAAGCCCTGTCCCATGCCTTGGCAAAAGCCAAAGAAGGCCTGAACGGTTCCAGTATCCGCGTTCTAGAGTCCTGGCCAGCCCTGCGCGATGCCTACCACGCCGACGAATTCAGCTACCATGTCCGGGGCAAGGAGATCAAGATCCAAACCCGAACCACCACTCTTTCGGGGCTGAAGCTTCCCAAAGTGAGTCTGCCGCGTTACGCTAATTACGGAGATTTGTTACGGTGGTTCCGGCAGGAAAATCTACCGGGCACCTTCCCGTACACGGCCGGCGTTTTTCCCTTCAAAAGAGAACAAGAGGACCCAACGCGCATGTTTGCTGGAGAAGGCGGCCCCGAACGGACCAACAAACGCTTTCACTACGTGTCCTTGGGCATGCCGGCCAAGCGACTCAGTACAGCCTTTGATTCGGTGACCTTGTACGGCAACGACCCGGATCGTCGTCCGGATATCTACGGCAAAATCGGCAATGCCGGCGTCAGCATTTGTTGTTTGGATGATGCCAAAAAGCTCTACTCAGGCTTTGACCTCTGCAACCCGGCCACCTCGGTTTCCATGACCATTAACGGACCGGCTCCGGTCCTGTTGGCCTTCTTTTTGAATGCCGCCATTGACCAGCAATGCGAGAAATTCATCGCCGAGCAGGGCCTGGAGGAAGCGGTGCGTTCCAAACAAAAAGCCCTCCAATCCGGGAAAAAAGATTGGCCTGCTTACCGAGCCTTCGGTTCGGACCAAGTCAACGACTCCCATGCCCTCCCCGAAGGCAACAACGGCTTGGGCCTTCAGCTCTTGGGATTGTCGGGAGATGCCGTCTTGGCGCCTGGTGATTATCAGCGAATCAAACAAAAGACCTTGACCCAGGTTCGGGGTACCGTCCAAGCCGATATTCTCAAGGAAGACCAGGCCCAAAACACCTGCATTTTTTCGACGGAATTCTCCCTGCGATTGATGGGAGATGTTCAGGAATATTTTATTGAGCATGCCGTCCGCAATTTTTATTCGGTTTCTATATCGGGGTACCATATCGCCGAGGCCGGAGCCAACCCCATCACGCAATTGGCCTTTACCCTGGCCAACGGTTTTACGTATGTGGAGTATTACCTATCGCGGGGAATGGATATCAACGGCTTTGCACCCAATCTCAGCTTTTTCTTTAGCAACGGGATCGACGCCGAGTACGCCGTGATTGGACGGGTGGCCCGGCGGATTTGGGCCAAAGCATTGCGCGAAAAATACGGAGCCGATGAACGCTCCCAGATGCTCAAATACCATATCCAAACCTCGGGCCGTTCGCTGCATGCCCAGGAAATTGATTTCAACGATATCCGAACCACCTTGCAGGCCCTGTATGCGATCTATGATAACTGCAATTCCTTGCATACCAATGCCTTTGACGAAGCCATTACCACGCCCACCGAGGCCTCGGTGCGCCGGGCCATGGCCATTCAGCTCATCATTAACCGGGAGCTCGGTCTGGCTTTTAACCAAAACCCCTTGCAGGGATCCTTTGTTATCGAAGAACTCACCGATCTAGTCGAAGAAGCGGTGATGTTGGAGTTTGATCGCATTACCGAACGCGGCGGGGTCCTGGGCGCGATGGAGTCGATGTATCAACGCAATCAGATTCAGGAAGAGTCGCTGCATTACGAAACACTCAAGCACAACGGAGATTTGCCTATCATCGGCGTCAATACTTTTTTGAGCAAAGAAGGTTCGCCGACCCTGATCCCTGGCGAAGTTATCCGGGCCACGGAGGCCGAAAAGGAAGCCCAGATTGCAACCCTTCTAAGCCTGCACGGTCGATACCCCCACGAAGCCGCTCTATGGCTCAGGCGCCTCTCCGAAGCGGCCTTGCGTCAAGAGAATTTGTTTGATGTTCTGATGGAAGCCGTCAAGTATTGTTCGCTGGGACAGATCACCGACACTTTGTACAATGTAGGAGGCCGTTATCGCCGGAACATGTAACCACGCCTGACGAACGATTCACCCCGGGTCCAAGAAACGAAGGGAGCGGCGGCCCTATAGAGTGGGGGCCAAATTGCTTTGACGCACGAAACGTTGCATTTCCAGAAATACCGAAAACATCTTGCGACCCTTGCGGAGATCTTCAAATTCCAGCTTGTAGGAAGTCATGGTTGCGGGCCAAGGGATACTGCCCCCGGCTTGGTAGTTGGTAATGCAGGCTTGTTTGCGGCAATCAAACCGCAGAATAACGCGTTGACGGCAAGGGGATGGACAGGCCGTGCCTTCCTTGATTTCTTCCATGCGGATACGCACATCGCTCAGTCGAAAGACCACATGGCCTCCTCCAAATTCCTGGCCGTTGATCCGCAGGTTGCCGTACTCGTCCATCATGCAGTCGGGGCCAAAAACGCCTTTGAGGTAAATATCGGCATCGGTATAATCACGGATCCGGTTGGGGGCCTGAGCGGCCGTTTCGAGGGGCAGACCCCCGTACAGCACCCCAAAAAGGAGGAGTGAAACCAAAAAGCGGGGGAAACCAAGTCGTTGAGAAGTCATCATAGCATCAAATTTAATACCTTTAACCGAACCTCAACCCCTCAAACTATGGCAACAGCCTTGATTACCGGAGCCTCTGAAGGCATTGGATTGGAATTGGCCCGCATCCATGCGGCGGCCAAAGACGATTTGATTCTGGTGGCCCGTCGACTTGATTTACTCCAAAAGCTCCGCGAAGAATTGGTGGCGGCCCACCAAATTCAAGTTAATTGTTATGAAATGGACCTGAGCATTCCTGCGAATATTGATCGACTCTACCAAAGCACCAAAGCCGCAGGGATACAGGTCCATTATTTGGTCAACAATGCAGGCTTTGGAAGTTTCGGGCCATTTATTGAAAATTCTTGGGAAAGAGACGCTTCCATGATTGATCTCAATGTAAGAGCGGTGGCCCATTTAACCAGGCTCTATGCACGGGATATGGTGGACCAAGGGGGGGGACGCATCTTGAACGTGGCGTCGACGGCCGCCTTTCAACCGGGACCGGGCATGGCGGTTTATTTTGCTACCAAGGCCTTTGTATTGCATTTCTCCGAAGCACTGCATCTGGAATTACGACGTCACGGGATCACCGTAACGACCCTTTGCCCTGGACCCACCCAAAGCGGATTTGGACGGGCCATGATGGAGCCCGGATCTTCTGCTCCCTCGATGCTTTCCAGTAAACGGATTCCGAATTCCGCCTCGGTGGCCCTCTTTGGGTACAAAGCCATGATGCGTGGCCGTGCCGTCGCCGTCCATGGCTGGATGAATGCGGTCATGGCAGCGTCCACCGGTTTCATGCCACGGGCTTGGGTGGTCCGGGTATCGGCCGGGATCACCGGAGGACTTAAGTAGGCCCTGCAACGAAGCGTCATGGCAACGGGTCTTCTGATGTTACGGCCTCAGCATTTTGGGTGGAACCCCGAAACAGGACCCAGCAATGCTTTTCAGAATCGAGAACCGGATCGCCTTCCGGAGCAAACAGCCCAGGAAGGCCAACGAGAATTTGATGCCATGCACCACCGGCTATTGGAAGCGGGGCTTCGAGTGACGGTGCTAACGGATCGGAAGGAAGTTCCCTGTCCCGATGCTGTTTTTCTTAACAATTTGTTTTGTACCCTACCGGACGGCGGGTTGATCCATTTCCCCATGGAGGCCCCCTCCCGACGACTCGAAAAAAGAGACGACCTCGCTCATCTCCTGATTGAAGCCGGTTATCGGGTGGCCTACGAATCGGATTGGAGCGATTGGGCCCACCAAGGGCAGTTCCTGGAGGGGACGGGTAGCATGGTTTTGGACCATGACCATCGTTGCGCTTATGCGGCTTTTTCGACCCGAACCAGTCCGGAACTCTTTGAGCGTTGGTGCCACGAAATTGGATACGATGGATGGGGCTTTGACAGCGCTGATGCCAACGGACGGCCTTATTATCATACCAATGTTTTGATGAGTCTAGGTCAAAACCTCGCCCTCCTGGCCGCCGAGGCCCTGGACCCTTGGGGTCAAAAAGAATTGATCAAGCGGCTGAATTCCACCGGGCGCGATGTACTCCTTCTCAGCCCCGCCCAAATCGAATCCTTTGGGGCCAATGTCCTGCAAGTGGACCACCCCGAGGGTCATCGCTGCTGGATTGCCTCCGAAACGGCCGTGCGCGCTTGGGGTCCCGAATTGAGAGATCGCATCGAAGCCGATGGCGAAATTATTTCGGTATCCATCCCCACCATCGAAAAAATCGGTGGCGGTTCAGCCCGCTGTATGCTGGCCGAAAATTACCTGCCCCTGCTCTAGGGAACAAAAACCACATGCCCCGGCGCGATCCCCGTGGTAAAGCTATCCACCAAAGCACCTTGGGAATTCCAACGAAATACCTTGCCCGCTGAAGCAAAATCCCCGGCATCGGTTGTAACCAGGTAACGGCTTTCCTGGGGGTCAAAGGCCATGTGATAAAACAAGCGATTCACCCAAGGCTGGTTCGGATTCACCGTTCCACTGCTGAACGGGAGATTCAACCGATGCAAGCCTGAACGAACCGGGCTCTCTAACTGGTACATCAAACCATCCCCCGTCGGCATCAACAAAAGATCCTTGGGATGATCATCGTTGCGACCCCAGGTAAGCTGAGCCAGGGATTCACCATCCGACAAGCGCAATAGATGCAGGGACCCGGCCGTTTCTGGTCCGCTCCACGAAGGACGACCCCCACACAAAACAGCCACCGTTGTGCCCATGACCACCAAACTGTTGGGGCGATCTCCCACCGTGATCGTTTGGAGTACCGTATCCGCCTCCGTATCCACCAAGGTCACCGTATTGGTATCGCCGTTGGCCACCACCAAGCGATTTCCGGCCACCGCAAGGGCGTTCGGAAAAGGACCCACCGTTAGACGGGTCAAAACCTGTTTGCTGGACCAGTCAATCACGGCGACCCGACCCGCTGCTCCAAAGCGCACCCATTCAGTCACATAGGCCTTGGCCCTCATGGGGTCCACGGCCACAGCCGAAGGCAACTCGAAGCCCGTTGTGGTCCCAATCGATTGCATGGTTTGGGGATTCACCCATTCGACGCGGCCCGCATTGTTCAAAACGACTATTCCTATATTGTTCTGGATAAACATGCTTTGTGCAATGTTACCCATGGGCCGTTGGTTTACTTTTCCAAACACATCCTGTTCCACTCGACTTCCATCCCTGGAAATCCACGTTAAGGTCCCGGTTCCGTTCCCAAAGGGACCCTCGTTTACAACCCAAAATCCATTGTTATACAACGAAGTTGTTGGAGGGATTGGTTCTTTTTGGCATCCGGCCATCAGCAGCACAGTCCCTAACCATAGGGCGACCTGCAGCGTGATGTTGGATACCCATGCCAGGGAAAATGGAAGAGATCTAGGGTTGTTTCTCTGAAAGCATCTCATAATTGGGGGGATTTAAGTCGTTTGGGAGATTTAAAAAGCGAGGTGGATAGGGACAAGTGAAAACTGCGCCCGGGTCGAGGAAACCAAGGCACCTCTTCGTAGCGAGTATTGGTTAGATTCCGAATTTGCAGAGATATCCGGTGGCCTCGTTTTTCGAAGGAGGCGGCTGCCGTGACCAGGGCATAAGCGGGCAGGGTTTCCGAACCGTCCGAGAGGGTATTTCGAGAAGAAATTCCCTGAACTTGACCGAACAAAGTCCAGGAATCATATGCCAAGGCACTCTGGAGCACCCCTCTGTGCTGGGGGATATAAGGCCATTGGATACGCTGACGGTTATCGCCTTCTGACCAGACTCGTTGCAAACCGTATTCTGCTTGCCAGGTCCAGGTCAGGCCCCGTAACACCCAACTTTGAACAGACCCCTGGATGCGAACCTCCGTCCCCAGCGATTGATTCAACCCCACATTCATGGGCGACCACCAGGCCGCGTTGGGCGAGGGCTGCCAAAGAATTCGCTCCCGCATTTCCCGCCAAAAAGCCAGGATGGTGGCGTCGATTTTGTGCTTGCCATGGACCACCAAATGTTGATACCCCCCTTCGGCCTGACGACCTCGCTCGGGCTTGAGATCCGGTCGTCCACCAGGCACCCAAAGCCGATCGTTCAGCGAAGGAGGATTCACGGCGGTACGGACCTCGGCCCACCAAAAAGAATTCCTTTGAACATAACGGGCTCTTAGGTTGGCTGCCAGTGGCAATCCCTTTCCATCCAAGGTTTCGGCTTTGATTTGTCCCGAAAATTCAAAAGGACCTCGGTGCAGGTTCCATGGCATGATCAGGGCCCATCGCTCCTGCTGAACCGGCGCCAAGTATTGCGAAGAACGGGCCTCGTGGCGATCCCACAACCCCATGAAGCGAACCCTCCAACCGCGGCGTTCGTAATCCAGCCCCCCTCTGGCCTGCATGCCTTGGGTCTGATGGAAACCGTAAACCCCGCTCAGGGTATCCGTGTAGCGATTCAAGTCTTTTTGAAAAGCCAAAGCCGTCCAATAGTTCCATCGCCGATTCTTCTGCCAAGACCATTTAGCTTGGACACGAAGCATGCTATCGTTCTGTCGAGCCGAACCAGGACGCGATGTCATGGAAGAGGGGATGCCCCTTCGACTTCCTTGCAACCATAGGCTGGTTTCAAAAGCATGCCCGGCTCGGCCCTTCCAATTGCTTTGATGGACCAAGGCCTCCTGCCCAAAATCAGCCCCCAACATCTTGGCATCCGGTGCCCCCGCCAAGGCTCGGTTGGGGTATCCAAATCGGTTGGCATTGCGAGTTAGCAATCCGCGGGTTGTGCCTTGCCAACGGCCTTGACCCAGGGCAAATCCACAACCCAACGACTGATCCCCCAAGGTCCCTGCAGAGACCACCGCCTCAAAGGGCGGCGAAGTCAACGAACCAAGACCAATCCCACCACCCATCCCGTAACCACCGGTTCTCAAAGCTTCACCACCGTTATCCAAACCTAGGCCTTGAAACAACCAAACCGGTACCAACTGCAAATCCGCTGTCCGGTTCATGGGATGGTTCAAGCTAAAATCGCCCCAAGTCAAATCATTGTGCGTTGCACCACCGCCCCTGTATGATAAGGTGCTGAGTCCCCCCGGAACGGATTGGCGAGTAACCGGCGTGCCCAGCATACCCATCACATCGGCTAGCGAGGCCAACGGCATGGTCTTTAACCAAACCGAATCCATGGTTCGGCTTATTCGAAAGGTTCGTACGGTGACTTCGGTTAACACCAAGGGCTTGACGCGAAGGGTATCTCCTTCCGATGTAGAGGGGAACGCGTAGTTTTTCCATGGGACCCAAAACAAGGCCCAAAAAACGATAACGAACTTGAGCCTTTGCCCCATGGTTTGCGTTTTGGAAACGGGATTCGAAAAAAATCTAGGACAAACCACGGCCCTGCCCGTGCGAGGCAAAGCAAAGTTATCCTAGGTTTTTGATCCAGAAAACCCGGTAATCTTCACTTGGTGGCAGGTCTTCTGACTTGGCCCATTCCGAACGCCTTCCCGTCTGGCCGTTGACCGGCTTCCACAGTGGCTTATGGTTCGAAACCTATACAGGCCTCACAGCAGCTGGTACTGTCCCGGAATTGCACCGGAGTTCCCTCTTGGTTTTGGCTCTCGCCAAAAACCGCCAAGCGTTCAAAGGTAAAGAAATTCCCCATCGATGAGCCATTTCAGCGCAAAGGGCTCTTTGCCCTCCATCATCGTTTGTAACTTAACAAGAGTCCAACCAGCGACCCTAAAACCAAAAAAAGAGGCAGGGCACCAGGTTCACTTTCAACCCGAAACATATAGATCAAAAGGATGATTCCCAAGAAGAAAACGCCCCACCATAGGCGACGTTGGACCAACTTGATCATAAGGACTCGTCAGTCTCCCTGGAACAATCGTTTAGGACTTGGAGCGGATCACCGCTTGGGTTGAACGGCCCCATACCACCAAGAGGGCCAATGCCAACAAAGCCAAGGTAGCCGCCACGGATTCCCCGGCCATCGCGTGATGTACCGTAGCCAAAACCATAATGATGGCAATGCCTGCTGCTGCCCAGACTGTAAGTACCGGCCTGATTCTTAGGGCGGATGGTAGCACTAGTCCCAAAGCACCCAGGAATTCACTCCAACCAATAAAACGTACAAGGCCCATCCCAAAAGCCTCCACCAAGGGGCCTCCACCATTTTGGACAAACTGCTCCATCGAGACAGTCATTTTCATCATACCAGCCGCACCAAAGGCCACTGCCAACAATCCTTGCACCGTCCACAGGATCCAATGCAATCTTTTGTTTGGAGAATTTGGGTTCATAGGAGATAATTAAAATTGAAAGAAGAATTAACGAAATAAAATTAAAGATTCCTTGGCCATTACGGCTCCCCTGGCATCGCGCAAAAGAACCGAATAGAGACCGGATCCAACCGTAGAAGGAAGAGCTATGGTGGGTTTTTCGAGGTCCAGGTGAGAACTAAAGGCCGTCGTACCCGTTGGGTTCTTCAATTCGAGCGTATACTCTTGCCCGGGAAGGAGAAGTTCTGTTTCAAAGGTTATTTGCGAAGTGGCCGGGTTGGGGTAAACACGCAACAACCTGCGGCTCGCTTCTTGAACATCGGACGCCAAAACCTGAACAACCTGTGTTAAGGTGTCTGCGTAACGGCATTCCTTGGCGACCAGACGAACGGTGTAAGAACCTGCTGCTGTGTAAGTATGCGTGGGATTTGCGACGGTTGAGACCTGCCCATCCCCAAAATCCCATCGGTAATTCAAGACCCGATTGGTATTCGAAAGGGAAAGGTTGTTGAAAATAAACGTTCGCCCCGAGTGGGTCAATCCAAAATTAGCAACCGGGCGATTAATCGTTAGATTCCAACGCGGCGCATTTCCGAAGACCACACTATCTGTCCTGTTTTGGTAGTATTGGGCAAGGGCGGTAGGAAGTCCAGCGGTATAGGACAAACCCGACGAAGATCGTTTCCAAATCGACGAAAACAAGGTCAAAGCCGCCGCATAGGAACCATCCAGGCTAGGGTGGCTGTTATCGCTGCTATGCAATACCAAATTCGAATCATTCAGAATATGTTGCCATACAACCCCCACCGGCGCACATTGAATTTTGAGCTGATCACTGATACCGGTATAGGCGCTGGTCAAAGAGTCCTGCATATGGTCAAAATTCACAAAAACTGGACTGCAATGGGTGTTGGAGGGATCGCATTGCTGCCCGCCGTAACGCCGACCCCAAGTCATGTACGATATCAACTTGGCACAAGGGCTGGATTGGGCTACCAAAGCCTGAAGATCCGCCATTGCGGGGTACATGTTGTTGTAACGATAAAAATCAATGGTCGGCACCTGACTCTGCTCCTGCAAAATCACATAATCCCAAGCGCGTTGTGCAATTTTGGATTGAGTTGTCGGATCATTAACATGGTTGGTCAGGGTCATCCCGCCGGGCGTTTGGGAATCCACGATCAGGGTTTTGCCCGCCGAAGCAGAGAGCGCCTGCACCAATTGCGGTAAATTATTAACGGATGTATAGCTGTTCCCCAAAAAAAGGACCGCCAACGTATCCTGGGCTTTTAGGCTTCCCAACGGAATGACCCCAAGAAGGAATCCCCAAAATAGAAAATGTTTCATCGAATTACCTAGGCCCAAATTAATCTATTCCAATTAAAATTCAGCTTTTAGGACATCCACGCCGATCGCATAACCAATCACCGATCCATCCACATCCTTGTAGAAACGGATTTTGTTGCAGGCCTTCCCCAGTTGTACCGGAGTCCAGGTTTTGCCACCATCACGGGTTTCATAGCCACTTTTCATCGTCCCTACATAGCCGTGATTCTCGTCCAAAAATCCAATTCCGAATTCGCGGGTACCCGCATCTTCCACCAAGTTCAATTCTTGCCAAGTCAAACCCGCATCGGTTGTTTTAACAATACGTTGTTGCTTGACACTCGTATCAGGATTGTAAGATTGAATGGTCGCATATCCAATGTTCGGCGTAGGGAAAGAAACCTTCCAAGTTGTTTCGTAGGGCCTGTTGGATTGATAGACTTTCTTCCAGGTTTTACCTCCATCCACCGTCCTCAACAAGAGGGCGTTGGATTTGGTCAGGTCATCGTCAGACGCGGCACAAACGAGGCCGATGTTTTTATCGAACATTTTGATGTCAAATAACATTTTGCAGTCGCTGTTCATATCCGAAGATACCCATGTGTTGCCTCCATCGTGGGATACCAATTGATTGGCTGGACTTCCAACCCGACCAACTCCAAAAAGGTGAACTTTGTAATCGGTTTTGCCTTGATTGATAAAGGGTTCCCGTACGACATCGATCGCACAAAGACCTTTGACATAAGGCCCCTGATAGGATACCGGGTACCAGGTTAGGCCCCCATCTTTGGTTCCGTACAGCGGGATGGTATCCGTCACATTGGGGAAATAATCCGTCCCAACGGTCCCTACAAAACCCGTCAAGCTGTCCACAAATGCAATGCATCGAAAAAATGTTCCCTTTTTTTCCCATTGCATGGTCCAGGTCTCCCCGCCGTCTTTGGTATGATAAATTCGTCCGTAGCCGTTCACGTACCAACCCACCCTGGGATTAACAAAGACGATATCATCCTGCTTGCCAGGATAAGGATCTGTTTTCAACTTGGTCCAACCTTTGACAACTTTCCCCGTTTTGTCGGTACCGTCTGCTGATCTGAACAGCGCGTTGCTCCATTGAACGGCCGATAAGCCAACTTCGGGATTGTATTCATCAAACAACTGCTGAATTTTGCGGCTTGTGAATTTGTCGTAAGCCTCCTGCATCGTCCCGGATTTGGCAAAAAAATGATCCGTTTGGGGGAAAACCTGAAGGGTTGCATGGCCCGGATGAAAAAATTCAACGGTTTGAACAATCTGCTCATGATCGGCCCTAGAAAAAGCCTGAAAATCCGATTCACCGAATTGAACCAAAACTTTGGCACGGGTGTTTTTCCAATTTTGGAGATGGGGAAAATCTTGAATTTGTCTCCAATACTCGGCATTTCGATCGTAGATCTTGCCGTTGCCATCGTAACCCCATACATTCCGAAGAACGCTGTCCGAGCGGGGATCTTTGGCCATCTCTTCCAATCGTTCTTTTTGGACATAAAACCGATAGTTCAAATCGTATTGATCGATCACCGATTGCTCGACTTCCAAAGGATTCATTCCACCCAAGGCGTTTTGGACCCGGTACATTTCCAACTGATATTCAAACCAGGACTTGGCCGTGGTACCAAAAACAATCACACCTGCTACCGAATGTTGGGCGCTAAGGGCTGGCGCGATGATACCCCCCATGGAATGACCAAAGAGGAAGATTTGGTTGGTATCCACATAAGGCAAGGATTTTAACTTTTGAAGCCCCACTTCAAAATTCTCGATTTCATCGGTCAAATTGCAAGACTGGCAGGGTGGGGTGTTTTTGCTATCCCCTAATCCACTTTTCTCGATTCTCAAGGTCACATAACCGGCGTCAACATAGGCATTAATGATCCGCTTGTAGGGATGGTCCTCCTTCAGTTCATCAATGCTGTTGCAAGTGTACCCCGGTATAAAGAGCATGGCAGGCATCCGCTTTTTTTGAAAGGGTTTGTTGATGATCACCCTCAACTTGCCTCCCCGGTAAGGCGCCTCATCGTAAATAACATCGGCGTTGTCATCGGTTTCAAACGGGCGTTGAACCACGGTCCCCTTCAGGGAGAGGGTCTTTGACCCACGGCGAATCGTGAATTTGATTGGGTTCCCCGGTTGATAGGTATAAAAATGTTGGAGGAATTCAGCATCGGATGCAAATACAGAGTCTCCTATTTGGGTAATGACATCGTTTTCTTTGAGTTTCAGTTGGGCCGCTGTTCCCCCGCGCACTTCAAGAACTTTGCAACCCTGAAAGTCGGCATCCTTCACAAACTCCATCCGCACCCCCAACTGAGCCCTGCGGGCTAACTGCGCATTCGAAGAAAAGCCCCAGAGGCAGAAAATAAATAGAAGTCCAAAAACAAATAGAAGTCCAAGACGATTCATAGGTTCATTTTTGACAAAGAACCCAAAAAATGGACAAAATCCCTTGTCAAAAATTGCTTTTTCTTAGAAATCCCGGGGAAGCCCCGAAACGTTTCTTGAAGGCCTTCGAAAAGGCAGAAACATCCGTGAAACCGTAAACAAAGGCAGCTGTTGACACGTCCATCCCGTCCCTTATGGCATCGCGGGCCTTCTCCAAACGAATTTTTTGCTGATATTGGTAGGGCGTGATCCCCAAGACTTGCTTGAAAAGACGGATCAAATGGTACTTGGAAATACCCACCTGCTTCGCCAAAAAATCCAAGGACAATGGATCAACGATCCGGGCGTCCATGAGGGATTTAGCCTCCAAAACAGCGCGTAAAAGTTCTTCGTTCGTGTTCTTTTTCTTGAAATCAAGCTTGTTCAATTGTTCAACTACCAAAAACTGATCGGCCAAAATTCCTTCAGCCAATCGATAAAAAAGTTCATTCTTGAGGAGATCATTCTTCAAATCCCAGGAATGCATTCGATGATGAATTTGTAGAAGTAATTTTCCTAAAATGGTGTTGTGAACAGAATAACGATTCACAAACAATTGATCCGATAACAAATAATCGCTTTGGACTGATGGAGTCCGTCCCCAATCCCCCACAACCTCTCGTATAAGATCCGGACTCAGGTCGATGCACAAGCCGTTGACTTGTTCTTGGCTATTGATTTGAACCACCGAGCGGGTAAAAGAGTTTCCGATCATATAATCGCCCGCCTTGACCGAATATCGCCGATGGTTAAGGAAGTAAACCTCTTCGCCCGAACCAACCATTTTGATTCCCAACCCGCCAAAAGGACAATCGGTTTCTAACTTTTTG
>CAIOCC010000045.1 GCA_903856555.1 uncultured Bacteroidota bacterium | reverse complement strand
TGCTGAGTCGGTTAGTCAGCAATTCCGTGACCGAATTAAAGGCCGTGGCGCCGGTGCTAAGGCCCAAATTAGCCGCGTTGATGTTTTCGGTGGGAATAAACTGTCCGGATACCATCAGTCCCAAAACTTGGTTGTTCAATTCCTGTTCGTTGTTGTTGATCCGGGTTAATTGTTGAGCCAGGACATCGTTGGGGTCCGCCATGTTGATCGTGGGTAGTTGAAGTTGGAACTTAACCTCCGGGTTGAGCACGGGCCCGGTGAGGTTCAGTTGGGTTTGGACGGGCAGCATGTTCCGGCGGTCGTTTTGGGCCCTGGAGCTCCCCAAAAGGTTTTGGACCGAGGCCCGTTGGTTGTAAACCGCCTGTATGTTCATGACCCCTTCGTAGGGGTCGCCGTTCCAGTCGATGCGGCCGCCGTTGTTGATTTTGAAATTCTTGCTGGCAATATTCCCCAGATTAAAGGAGTAATCCCCTTTGGTGAATACATAGTTTCCCGACAGGTTCAAGTTGCCTTCTTGGCTAAGGGTTAGGTCCAGGGCCCCATTCCCGTACCCTTTGATTTGATCCCCGTAGCGTCGGTCCAATAACAGGGTTACTTCGGATTCCGGAGTGAGAACCAACGATAGCTGGAGGTCCAAACCCCGCAGGGCCATAACATCCGTATTCGCACCGGAAGCAGACGGGGCCGTATCCGGGTCAAGCTCGGCAAAGCGTATAAAATCGTAACGGCTTTCTTCGTCCAGGTCGTCCAAGGGGATGATGAGACGGCTGCCTTTTTGGGCCTGAGCTCGGACCTGGATCCTGGTGAGGTATTCATCTCCCGAAATCACAGCATTCCCACTTACACGGCCCAGCCCGTAATAATAATCCCCGCTAACCAGGCGGGGCTCGTTGAGAACCCGGAGATTGCGAACGCTATCCAACGCAAAGCGGTAGGTCCAATCCCTAAATCGGCGGTGATTCACCGTTCCAGTGACCCAAGCCGTGCCGAGGTCAGCGTCTCGGACGGGGTTGCCCCCAAAAACATAGCCGTCGGGAGTCACCAAAACGGTGTCTTGGATCCAATAGGTGCTTTTGAGCGAGGGCAGGTAAAGCCTTCCGCTGTCCATGACCAAGTAGCCGGACATTTCGGGGTGGGTCAGACCCCCTTTTACTTGAACGACGGCCCGTGCGGTTCCGCGTAGACTGTCCAGGTGGGGGAGCAGGACCAGTTCCAACAATTGGAGCGGTGCGCGTTGCAGGCGTAAATCCAGCTCGCATGGTAGGTCGTCTTGATCGGTTTGGACCCAACCTGCCACCGAGGCTAGGTCTACATCGCGATCTTGGAGTCGGGCATTGATGAGGAGGCGGTTGATTTCGGGCTGAAATTCGGATTGAAGGCGCAAAATGCCCAAGGGGAGGCTGTCCAATCGGAGGTTACTGACGACGAGATCTCCGCTGAGGTTGGGGCTTGCCAAGAGTCCATCACCGGTGACCTGGCCGTTGATGGTGCCGTCGAGCCATCCCGTGCCCTGCCCCGTCAGGGCCAGGACCTGGTCCGCATCCACATTGATCAAATCCAGCTGAATTTGGTCCCCGCGGTCCTTGGACAAAAGACCATCCAGCCGTAATTGAGAGGGACCGCTTTGGAGATGGATGGTTTTCAAGGCCCAAACTCCGCCGGACTTTTGGATGAATCCTCCGGGCAAGGCCTTCCAATTCTGTTGACGGGATCGGAACCGAAGGCTGTCCACCGCCAAGGACCATAGGCTGTCCTTTTCCATCAAGGTTCCTTTGAAATGGGCAAAGTCACCGGTCTTGGCATTGCGCCCGTTCAGGGCAAGGGTCGAGGTGGAACCGTTGCGAATTTGACGGTATTCAATGCGGTCAAGCAGGGCCCCGTGGTCCAGTTCCAGGCTGTCCAAGGTGCCCTGCACCAGGAGATGATTCCCAAGGTATTCGGATTGAAGGGAAATTTTTTGGGCGGCCCATTGTTCCCAACCCAATCGACCGATGGACAAGCGCAGGCCTTTGTTGAGAGGGCTGGACCAGTTGAGGTAGCCTTGAATCTGCTCGGCTTGCAAGGGGTCGCTTACCTTGAGGAAGGGGAGGTAGTCCCCGAGATTTCCGATCCGGCCGTAGGCCCAAAAAGGAATATCTTGACCTCGTAACAATGTGTCAGCCAATAGAAAACGGCCTATTTGATTAAGTACAGAATCAACCTGGGTCCAACGCTCCAGCCCCATGGTTTGCAGGCTATCGTTGTTGATTTGAAGGGTGCTTTGGGTCCGGGATCCTTGCCCCGAAAAAACCACCTTGGCCTGATCCAAGACCAAGGCATGGGAAGGGCAGGAGAGCCCACCGTCCTTCAGGGTCCATTCCAGCCAAGGCTCATCGCCTGGGTTGTTGGAATTTTTCTGCTGGGGGTCTTGAGGATGGTAGGACAAGTCAAAGGTCCCCCGGGCTCGCAATCCATCGCGCCATCCGGGCAGGGCCGGGAAGGCCAGGTCCATTTGCCCTTGGGCGCTGCAGGCCGCCCATCCCTTGGAACCTCTTTGGGCCGAAAAGTCAGCCGCTAAGGGATTGGAAGGGTCCGACAAGTTGATTTGGCCCGCCAAGTAGCCCTTGTTCCAGGAGACATCGCCCTCCAAGAGTCGGTACGGTTGCCCATCCCATTGCAGGGTATCCAAACGCAGGGTGGCACTGGCCGATTCCTTGGAGTCCCATCGCCAACGGAGGTGGAGGTTGGACAGCTCCAAAGGTGTATTCAAAGGTTCCGGAACTTGGTAATGGCTGCAAAACAAGTGCCCCGACCATTGCCGAAGCTTGGCATCGGCACGGGCATCCAGTTGCAACGAATCGGATTGGATACGCCAATTGGAACGAAGGTTGAGGCCATTTGATTGGAGTGATACTTGACCCTTGCCATTCCAACCTTGGCGAAGATCCGCGTACATGTTCAAGACGCCTGGGTCGCTGGCAAGGTTTTGGTTTTTGAGGAGCAAGGAGAGGGTGGTCATCAAGCGGCTCGCGGAAGATTCCCAACCAGTCGCGGCGGTTACGGACCAATCAAACAGACCCTGGGGAGGGTCTTGGTTTTCCGTGTTCGGTTGGCTCGTGTTCGCGTTGGGTTGATACCAGCCTTGGAAGGCCGCGGTGAGTTCTTGGTCCAATCGCAAATTCGCTCCCCAAACCTGGAGACGGTCGCCGTTCCAGCTGGCTTTGGGAAGGGCCAGGGTCCACCCCAATGCCGGGGCAGGGCTTTCCAGCCAGGCCTTGAGAATTTGATTCGAGGTGCTTAGGCGCAGGTCGGTTACCTGGATTTCGGGATTCTGTTGGTTCGCAAAGCGCTGCCAGGTCACCTGACCCAAATCCAATTGGAGGTCCGGATGATTCAGCAAAAGACCGCGGCCTTTCACTATTCCGGTCCCGCCTTGAAGCCGAACCTTGAGATCCGCCATCCCGGTCTGCAGCGGCCATCCTAGCAGCGTTTGGAGGTTCAGGGTCCAACGGCCTTGGTTGATTCGCAATCGCTTGATTTCAAAATCTCGGACCTGGTAAACCCCGTCCAAGGAGCGATCCCCCAGGTTGCCCAGCGATTGAACGTTGGCCTGGAGTTGACGAAGGTTTAGTTTGCTCAGGTTAAGCTTGAGGGACCCCTTGCCGCCCCCGGATGACCGTGGCAGACCGGCCCAAAAGGCATCCCAATTGGTCGCCGTGGCGGAGGCCGATCCAGGCCGACCGATGATGTTCAAAACCACGGTGTCGATTTCCAGATGGCTGAGATGATGGGTGCCGCCGGCCAGGTCCAGGTGTCGCCATTGCAGCGAAACACGATGAACGTGGGCCAGGGTATCCGACTCCTTCCCCAACAGAACCAGGCCTTCCAATCGCAGGGATTTCCACCCCGCCGAGATACCTTCCACCACCACCCGACTGCCCAGAGTCGAAGTCAAAAACGCGGACAGGAGACGGGGCGCCGTGGCCCACAGTCCCCATCCCAATCCCAAAACCAAAGCGATCCCACCAATCCCAAGGCCCAAGCCGGGCCGGCGACGGCGCGGCGCAGGCCCCGAAGAGGGGACGGCCTGAGGGGGCTGGCCCAAGGGGGCAGGGGGGTGGGCGGCGCCTGGATTTTCCAAAGGAATTAAACGCAAATCTATTAAAATAAGGGCATTTTTGCAGAAACAACCCCTTGACCCCCTCCAAAGTGGCCTTGATATTGGCAATCGAAAGCTCCTGCGATGATACCTCGGTGGCCCTCATGCAGGACCGGCGACTCCTGGCCATGAAAACCGGGGGGCAGGCCGAACATGCCCGTTACGGTGGGGTGGTGCCAGAGATCGCCTCCAGAGCCCATCAGGAGTGGTTGGCCAGCCTTTGCAAAGGCCTCATGGACGAACATGGCTTGGCCTGGGACGCCTTGGATGCCATCGCCTATACCCGCGGTCCCGGCTTGCTCGGTTCGTTGATGGTGGGGGCTTCGCTGGCCAAGGGCCTGGCCCTGGCTTTGAACAAACCCCTGATCGGTGTGAATCACCTGCATGCCCATTTGGTTTCACCCGCAGTGGAGCGACCGCAGATGGACGATTTTCCCATGCTGACCTTGACCGTATCGGGGGGCCATACCCACTTGGTTTGGATGAATTCCTGGCTGGACTGGGAGCTTTTGGCCGAGACCCTGGACGATGCCGCCGGAGAGGCCTTTGATAAATGCGCCAAAATGCTGGGCCTGGGTTACCCCGGAGGGCCGGTCTTGGATGCCAAGGCCCAAGGCGGAAATCCCCAAGCCTATTCCTGGCCTAAACCCAAACTAGGGATTGAGTCATATAGCTTTAGTGGAATCAAAACCAGTGTTTTGTATTTTTTGCAAAAACACAAACCCGACCTACGTGATGTCCCGGATTCGGCGCTCCCGGATCTCTGCGCCTCCTTGCAACATGCCTTGGTGGACATGCTGGTGCAGCCGATGAAGGCCCAGGCCCAGGCTCGTCGGCCTCGTTCTCTGGCCCTGGCCGGAGGGGTGGCCTGCAATTCGCGATTGCGCAGCGAGGGCCTGGCCCTGGGGGAAGCCCTGGGAATCCCGGTCTATATCCCGGCCCCCACGTATTGCACCGACAACGCGGCCATGGTGGCCTTTGCGGCAACCTTGCTCTTGGAGCAAGGGCTCATCGCTCCCGGTGCTTTGGTCGAAAGGCCGTTGGCCCGTTGGCCACTGCGCCTCTATGCGGAAGACCTGAGGTCTTTAAACCACGGCTCGGTTCCTGGGTCTTAGAAGGTATGGAGGGCCTTGGCGACCAAAATCCATCCGACCAAAAAACAGCGGAGCGGGAATGGGAGCGCGAGCTATTGGCTGAATTTGCGGTGCCGGCCACCCGGAACCGGGCCTTTGAAAAACTGGTCCGCCGTTACCAAAAGCCCTTGTACGCCCACATTCGTCGCATGGTCTTGAACCACGACGACACCGATGACTTGTTGCAAAACACGCTAATCCGCTGTTACAACGCGCTGGATCGCTTTGAATCCCGTTCGGGGCTCTATACCTGGCTCTATCGAATCGCAACCAATTTGTGCCTGACCCATCTGGAACAGCAGCGCAAACGCCGCTGGCTCTCCCTTAGCAACGATACGGTCCGCATGGAGGCCGAGCTCCGGAGCGCGACCCCCGTAGACCGCCTCCAGGATCCGGATGTCCTGCTCGAAAAGGCCCTGCTACGTTTGCCTCCCAAACAACGCCTGGTTTTTCAAATGCGGTATTACGACGAAGTGCCCTACGAACAAATGTCCGAAATCCTGGGAACCAGCACCGGGGCCCTCAAAGCGTCCTATCACCTGGCTTTCAAAAAAGTGGAGAATTACTTGAAAAACCTTTAAACCCCGGCAACATCTCCTTGTCCAAACCCCCAATGCGCACCCCGCTCCCAACCCTCGATAGCCCCCAAGGCAAGATCCCGTCTCGCAGCGATTACTCGGCGCCCGATGGGTATTTTGAGAAACTGCCCCAGCGTATGACGGCCCGCATCGAAGAGGAGCGCGCCAATACCCACGCCGTATTCTCCTCCTATGTTGGGCGGTGGGCGGTCGCGGCTTCCGTTATTCTGATCGTTGGCCTGGCTTGGTTGGGGACTCCTAGGGGAGGGTCGTCCTTGGTCCAAGGCGATCCTTTGCTGGCCCAGCTAACCACCGACGAAATCGTCCAAGGTTTGGACCTGCACGGTACCCACGCTCTTTGGTTGCAGGAAGCCGCCGCGTATCCTTGGACCGAGGAACCTGCCTGGATTCACCCTCAGGATGAACCGTCTTTGGACTCCTTCATCTGGGATCACGGCTTGGTAACGGTCAACGACGAAGGGCTGATTGATTTATAGATGCCCAATTGACCGAAGGAATTCTGGAAATATTAATTTCTCTAAAAGACAGATAAACAAGCACTTAAAATAACTTATATGAACCATTTATTTAGCAAAATCGTTCTTCAGCGCCTCTTGGTATGGGGGCTGATGGTCCTGGGTTTTGGGTCCAACGTGGCCTATGCGAAGCTTCCCCAGGAGCGGGTCAAGGCGGCCAAAGTCGCTTACCTAACCCGGGAATTGGGTTTGTCACCCCAGGAGGCAGAGCGGTTTTGGCCCGTTTACAACGAGTTCGAAAACCGTCGCGGCGACCTACGTCATCGCATGAAGGATTTGATGGACGAAAGAGACGGTGGCGGCTACAGCTCCGACGAAAGGGCCAATGCGGCCTTGGACGAATGGATGAATCTGCGCGAGCAGGAATTGCAACTCGAAAAGAATTTTCGTAAATCCATGCAGGGCATTCTGCCATCGCGGCGACTGGTGGTCTTGCATCAAGCCGAGCGGGATTTTCAGCGGGAACTGCTCAAGCGACTCCAAGAAAAACGTGATGGCGCTGGTGCGCCCGTTCGTCGGCCCCAGCCAAACCGTCACCGCTAAGCCGCCCAAGCGGACCCTCGCCTAGTTTTGCAACATGGTAGAACCTTCCATGTTGCGGGATATGTTTCGGCTACGGCTGGCCAAGACCTCGCCTTATCCGATGGAATTGGAGGTCAGCAGGGCCTCGGGTTCGCGCATTTACGATCACCTCGACCGACCCTACCTGGATTTTATATCCGGGATTGCCGTCAGCATTGTCGGCCATCGTCACCCCAGGGTCTTGGAAGCCGTCCGAGACCAGTTGGATCGCTACTGGCATACAATGGTCTACGGCGAACATATACAGGCCCCACAGGTCCGTCTGGCCTCCTTGTTGGCCGGATTCTTGGGCCCTTCCTTTGAACAAGTGTACCTGGTGAATTCCGGGGCTGAAGCCATCGAGGGGGCCATGAAGTTGGTCAAAAAAGTCACGGGCCGGCGCCGCCTGGTTTCTTTTCGCAAAGCCTACCACGGGGGTACCCACGGGGCCCTCAGCCTGTTGGGCGATGAAACCTACAAAGGCCCCTTTCGTCCCTTGTTGCCTGAAACCTTTTTGTTGGATTACAACGACCCCCAAGGTTTGGAATTTTTGGACGAGCGTGTTGCGGGGGTTTTTGTCGAATCGGTGCAGGCCGAAGCCGGGGCTGTACCCGCCGATGCGGTGTGGTTTCGAGCCTTGGCCCAACGATGCAAGGAGCAGGGCATTGCCCTGGTGGTGGACGAAGTCCAAACAGGCCTGGGCCGATGCGGTACCTGGTTTGCTTACCAGGCCTACGGGGTGGAACCGGATGTGGTGGTCATGGCCAAGGGCCTGGGTGGGGGACTTCCCATCGGGGCCTTTGCGGCCTCCGCGGCTTGGATGCAGCACCTGGCCACCAATCCCATGCTGGGTCATTTGACCACCTTCGGGGGGAACCCGGTTTGTGCCGCCGGGGCTTCCGCTGTTTTGGAAGTCATAAGGGACGAAAACCTGATTACCAAGTCTTTGCAAAGCGGTGAAATCATCCGAGAACGGGTCGCGTTTTGGTCCAAGCAAGCCGGTTCGGCCCTGGAACTGAGCGGTAAGGGCCTGCTCCTGGCCCTCAACATGGGCAGCGGAGCCAAGGTCCAGGCCATGATGCAAAAGTGTTGGTCCTCGGGATTGTTGGTGGATTGGTTTTTGTTTAACGAGGGGTGCATCCGCCTCGCTCCGCCGCTGAACATCGCCGAAGAGGATCTTCATTTGGCCATGGATTTGTTGCACAAAGCCTGGAAGGAAACCTGAGTTCTCGCCGGCTTTGGTTCCGGTGCTCATGGCGTTCCTTGCCTATTTTTGGGGACACCCCTCTTCTTATGAAACTCTTATCCTACCGATTCCAAAACACCGACCGTGCCGCCCTTTGGGTGGGCGGTCAGGCCTACGATGTTGCCAGCCTGGAGGCCCACTTGGGACCCGATATGGCGGGTTTGTTAGCGAATTGGGAGGCCTCCTCCCAAAGCCTTCGAGTCCTTGAGCAAGCTTTAATGAGCGGTAGCCTCCAGGCGACTCCCCTGGTTTTGAACCAAGGGGATTGGTTATCGCCGGTCCCCAGGCCCACATCCTGCCGAGATGGCTACGCATTCCGCCAGCATGTGGAAAGCGCTCGCAGGAATCGCGGGGTCCCGATGATCGAGGAATTTGACCACCATCCTATTTTTTATTTTACCAATCACCAGGCGGTGAGCGGGCCGGGCCCGGTGCGATGCATGCCGGACCATTTCAGGCAACTGGACTTTGAGCTGGAAGTGGCCGTGGTGGTGGGCCGCAAAGCCCGCAATATCCCAGCCCACGATGCCGATGCCTGCATTGCCGGCTACACGATTATGAACGATTGGAGTGCTCGAACCTTGCAGATGGAGGAAATGCTCCTCAGCCTGGGGCCCGCCAAAGGCAAAGATTTTGCAACAACCCTGGGGCCCTATTTGGTCACCCCGGATGAATTGGAACCCTGGCGCTGCCAACCCAAGCCCGGGCATACCGGTGCATCGTACGCCCTGGAGATGGTGGCAAGGCTCAACGGTCAGGAAATTTCCAGAGGGAACATGGGGGATATGGATTGGACCTTTGCCGAAATCCTGGAGCGTTGTGCCTACGGTGCCGACCTGCATCCCGGGGATGTGGTGGGTTCGGGGACGGTGGGAACCGGTTGCTTCTTGGAGCTCAACGGTACCGGCCGACGCTTGGACCCCGAGGGCTACCAACCCCGTTGGCTGCAGGCCGGGGATGTGATGGAACTCGAAATCTCCGGATTGGGAACCCTGGTCAATACCGTGGTGGCCGATGAGACAGATTTTTCGATTCTTGCCCTCAAAAAAAACCGTTCATGAGCAACCAAGTCCCGCTGAACAGGATTTTCCGGGAATGGGACCCCCGCGGGCAGGCAACGGCCACGGTTCAACAAATTTTGCAAAGCGCCGTGGCCCCCCGGCCGGTCGCATTGGTATCCACGGTGAATGCCCAGGGCGAAGTCAACCTGTCGCCCTTTAGTTTTTTCAATGTTTTTAGTGCCGATCCTCCGGTTTTGATTTTTTCACCCGCTCGGCGGGTTCGCGATGGCAGCACCAAGCATACCCTGGACAATGTGATGGAGGTTCCCGAAGTGGTGGTTCAGGTGGTACCCTACGCCTTGGTGGAACAGGTTTCCCTGGCCTCTGCGGAGTACCCATCCGGGGTCAATGAATTTACCAAGGCCGGCCTGACCGCCTTGCCATCCAAGCGGGTGCAACCCCCCCGGGTGGCCGAATCCCCGGTTCAATTTGAATGCAAAGTTCTGGAGGTTAAGCCCTTGGGTCAAAACGGCGGAGCGGGTAATTTGGTTATATGTGAAGTGATTTACGCCCACTTGGCAGAGGATGTTTTGGATGCGAACGGGGTACCCGACCCGCGGGCCCTGGATCCCGTGGCCCGATTGGGCGGGGATTGGTACAGCCGGGCAGCGGGGGCGCTATTTGAGGTCCCCAAACCCAACCGCCATTGCGGCATGGGAGTTGATGCTTTGCCCGCCTGGTTGCAACAGCAGCCGGGGATCACGGGGAATTTGTTGGGTCGATTGGGCAACCTGTCGGCTCCACCCGACGCATCCAAGATTCTTGAAGCCCAAGAGCGGTTCCGTGCCCTGCATCCTCAAGGGTCTTTTCCGCTCAGGGCGGGGGATCCGGGTTGCTACGTTTTGTTCCAACAAATTCTACAACTCGCCGAGAAGGGCGCCCTGGACGAGGCCCTGGCCTTGGCCTTTGTCCCCGTTGGTGATGCTTCCTGATCCTTCGATGCCCCCCTCCAAGCCCATAGCTCCTTGGATGATCTACGGGGCCAACGGCTATACCGGCCGATTGGTGGTGGCCGAGGCGTTGCGAAAGGGTTTGCAGCCGGTATTGGCAGGCCGGAACCGAGAACAAATTCTGGCCATGGGCCTGGATACCGGATTGGAAACCCGGGTTTTTGGCTTGGAAACGCCGGAGCAGGTTGATGCAGGCCTGCAGGGAATGGGGGCGGTTTTGCATTGCGCCGGACCCTTTGTGCACACCTACCGTCCCATGGTGGAAGCCTGCCTGCGTTTGGGTATTGATTATTTGGATATCACGGGGGAGCTCGCGGTGTTGGAGGGGCTGCATGCCCTGGATGCCAAGGCCAAGGAGGCCGGTATTCTCCTCCTGCCGGGCACTGGTTTTGATGTCGTGCCCACCGATTGCATGGCCATGAAATTGGCCTCCGAATTGCCGGGAAGCGATCGCTTGATTTTGGCTTTTGTGAACCGAGGGAGTCGGGTATCCCATGGAACTCTCCGATCCATGTTGACGCGGCTGGGGGATCCCGGTGCCGAACGGGTGGGGGGTCGGCTTGTGGCCAAGCCCATAGGCCGGCTGGGCACCACCATCGACTTTGGGTTGGCTCAGCGTTTTTGCATGAGCATCCCTTGGGGAGACCTGTTCACCGCTTGGACCAGTACCGGCATCCCTAACATCGTGACCATGACAGCGGCACGACCCTGGGTGCATCGATTGCTGCGCATGCAGGCCCTGTTCAATCCTTTGCTCCAAAAACCTTTTTTTCGTCGTTGGTTGGTCCGCTGGGTGGATCGCAAGGTTTGGGGCCCGAGTGCGAGCGAATTGGAACAAGGTCAAGCCCTGGTTTACGGAAAAATTTCGCATCCCGATGGACGGGTTCGGGAGGCTCGCCTGGTCTTGCCCGAAAGTTACCGGCTTACGGCGATGACCTCGGTGGGACTGGTCCAACAACTGGGTGCCCTGCGGGAGCAGGGACGAAGCGGATGGTGCACACCTGCCTCGGCCATGGGGCCCGAATGGGTGGTTTCCCTGGAAGGGTGTCGCTGGCTTGAGTCGGTCTAGGATACCGAGGCTAGCGCTTTTTTGTAGGTTTCCAAGGCCCTGTTGCGGGCCATCGGATGGTCTACGATGGGCCTGGTGTAGGTGATTTGATCGATTTCGGGCACCCAGCGCCGGATGTACACGCCTTGGGGATCGAATTTGCGAGCCTGCTCGTAGGGATTAAAGACCCTGAAATAAGGCGCGGCATCGTTCCCGCAACCGGCGGCCCATTGCCAGCCCCCCACATTGCTGGCTTGCTCAAAATCCAGGAGATGTTTGGCGAACCAGGCTTCGCCCCAACGCCAATCAATCAACAGGTGCTTGGTCAAAAAGCTGGCCACCACCATGCGAACCCGGTTGTGCATCCACCCGGTTTCTAACAATTCTCGCATCCCTGCATCGACCAAAGGATACCCGGTTTGGCCCTGGCACCATCGCTCGAATTCATCGGGATTATTCCGCCATTCGATACGATCGTAGGCCGGTTTGAAAGCGCGTTCGGTGGTGTGGGGATAGTACCAGAGGATGCTCTGGTAAAAATCCCGCCATATCAACTCGTTGATGAAGGTATCACTCAGTCCCATGGCCTGCTGCGCGAGTTCCCGGACCGAGAGGGTCCCAAAACGCAGGTGCAGGCCGAGTCGGCTGGTTCCGTGAACCGCAGGCAGGTCCCTTTGTTCGGCATAACGCGCCAAGATGTCCCGATGAATCAAGGGTTCGGGCAGGACCAGACGCGTCGGACGAAACCCCAAACTTTCGAGGGTGGGCATGGCTTGGGGTGGAAGGGGCAACCAGCGGGGAGAAGGTCGAGACTCCAGGGGGCTGGGGTTCCAATCTTCGTTGCGGATTTTTTGACGCCAGGTCTTGGAATAAGGCGTAAAAACGGTGTAGGGTTGTCCGTCCGGTTTCAGCACCGTGCCGGGTTCCATCAAAGTATGGTCTGCTTCGGTCCGAACTTGGATCCCTTGGCCTTCCAAAAGATCCAAGATTTGGCGGTCTCGTTGAACGGCGTAGGGTTCGTAGTCCCGGTTCCAAAAGGCCTGACCAACCCGGAAAGTCTGGGTGACATGGGTCCAGGCCTCAACGGGCGTGCTATGCAGCACCAACAAATCGCTGCCTTGGGCCTGCAGTTCCAGGCGCAGTTCGCCCAGGGTGCGCACCAAAAAGCTAACGCGGCCGTCCTCGGGATTCTCCAGTAGTTCCAGGATGTTGCGGTCCAAAACAAAAATCCCCAAAACGGGTAAACCGCTTCGATGCGCCTGCTCCAAAGCACGGTTATCGCGCAGGCGCAGATCCCGGCGGAACCAAAAGACCGCTATATCCCCGGCGCTTGTCATTTTTGGGATTTGTTACAAGACTTTGAGGTTGCCCAACCCTCCATCCACGCCCCATACCTGACCGGTGATCCAATTCGCTTCGGGGCTTAGCAAAAAGCGAACCAATGCGGCGGGATCCGAAGGTTCACCCACCCGGCCCAAAGGATGGCGACGGGCCGAGGCTTCGGCTTTTTCGGGGGTTGATAACAGGCTCTGAGCCAGCGGTGTACGTGTGAGGGAGGGGGATACGACGTTAAAGCGGATGCGTTGGGCAGCGTATTCGGCGGCCAGGCTGATGACCAGGCCCTCCAGGGCGGATTTGGCTGCAGCAATGGCGCTGTGAAAGGGCATACCGATCCGACTGGCCACGGTGCCCATCAAGACCACCGAGGCGTCCCCGCTTTGTTTCAAGGCAGGGAGGGCGGCCTGCACCGCGCGAACGGCCCCCAACAAATTAATCTCCATCGTTTGACGAAAATCATCGGGGCTGGTTCGGTGAAAAGGCTTCAAGGGAATGCTGCCCGGCAAATAAACCAAGCCGTGCAGGACCTCTGGCAGGGAAGCAACAGGAGGATCCTCACCGGATAACACATCCCACGCTGCGAAGGTTAGACCGGGCATGGACTGCTCATCGCCCGGGTTGCGACGCCCCCAGGCAATCACGTGGGCGCCCTGGTCCAAAAGTTGACGTGTCAATTCCGCCCCGATGCCGGACGAAGCCCCGATCACTAGGAGGCTGCGACCATGAAAAACGCCACTCATCAGGCGTTTTTACCGATTTCGAGGTATTTGAGAAATTCGTTACGGACGGATTCCTGCTCAAAGAGACCGTGGTAAGCCGAGGTGACCGTGCTACCACCGTGGTCTTGGACCCCCCGCATCGAAACGCAGAGGTGGGCTGCATCCACCATCACCGCCACATCCCTGGTTTGGAGGGCTTCTTGCAAACCCGTCGCTATTTGTCGCGTTAAACGCTCTTGGACCTGGGGCCGGCGGGCGTAATAATGCACCAGTCGGTTGATTTTGGACAAACCAATGACCTTGCCCGAGGAGAAATACGCGACATGCACCTTGCCCACAATGGGAACAAAGTGGTGCTCGCAATTGGAATGCAGGTTAATATCCCGTTCCACCAGCATTTGCTGGTACTCGTATTTGTTATCAAAAAGGGCGACCCTGGGTTTGTTGGCCGGGTTCAGTCCGCTAAAAATCTCTTTGACATACATTTTGGCGACACGATCCGGGGTGCCCCGCAGGCTGTCATCGCTGAGGTCCAGGCCCAGAATATGCATGATTTCCCGAAAATGCTGGGCGATCAATTGCATTTTGGTATCGTCGTCCATGGCGAAGGCATCGTCACGCAACGGGGTATCCGGAGAACTGGCCAAATGCAGTTCGCCCTTTTCGTAGGCATCGATTAAATCAAGCTCCCTCGCAGATGGCATAGTTTCGGGGTGTTTCATACAAAATTACTTTTAAATCAAGGTGGGCAGGCAAAACACGGCGCAGGATTTGCCAAACAACCCCCGCGATATGTTCAGCCGTGGGGTTGAGTTCTGCAAATTCAGGAACATCCAAGTTCAGGTTTTGGTGGTCAAAACGTTCGGTCACATGGTCCCGAATCAGATCGGCCAGGTGCTTGAGGTCGATGACAAAGCCGGTTTCGGGGTCAACGGTCCCGGTGACTTCGACCTTTAATTCGTAATTGTGCCCGTGGTAATGGGGAAGGGCGCATTTCCCGAAGACTTCCCGGTTGCGGTTTTCGTCCCAATCGCGGCGAAAGAGCCGGTGAGCGGCATTGAAGTGGGCAACGCGCCCGACGGTAATCCTCATAAGGTAACGGGAATCTTCATGAGGTATTAACGCTGCCTCTTGCCTTTTGTTTGAAGGGGGGGATCCCCCTGCCTTGCCAGGGTCTTCCTAAGGCCCAAAACGGGTTAGATTTGTCGTCTGAACGCCTAACGTGACCCCCAACAACCCTTCCAACCCATCAGGACCCGCTGCAGAATTGGTCAAGGACCGTCCTTCGGTTATCCGGGCCTGGTGCATGTACGATTGGGCCAATTCGGTCTACAATCTCTGCATTACCACGGCCATTTTTCCCATCTATTACAGCAGCCTTTCGGCGGCGGTCTCGGACCAAAACGGCTGGACCCGCCCGGTGGCCAACAGCCTGGGCCAGGCCAGCGAATCCGTTTCTTTTTTGCGGTTGGGTTCCTGGGAGGTTCCGGCCAGCAGCTTGTATTCCTATGCCTTGGCCCTGGCCTACCTGAGTATCGCGATGGTATCGCCTTTGCTTTCGGGGATGGCGGATTACGGAGCTCGTCGCAAGGCCATGATGAATCTTTTTATCACCGTTGGCAGCCTGGCCTGCGTTGGGCTTTACGGGATGACGGTCTATACCTGGGCCTGGGGAATCTTTTGTTTTGTGTTGGCGGCTTTTTCGTGGGCCGGTTCCGCGCTTTTTTACAATGCGTTTTTGCCGGTGATTGCC
>CAIOCC010000044.1 GCA_903856555.1 uncultured Bacteroidota bacterium | reverse complement strand
GCCCATTGATCGTGCATATGCCATAACACAGGCTTTCCCAAATCTAACAAACCCCGCAAATCGGAGGACCCCAAAAAACCGTGATTGATCCAATGCAAAACAACGGCATCCGCCTCCTTCAAAGCCGGGTGCTGCATCCGCGATGGGTCCCCGGCCGGCCAAGGGTTCCCGCTAAACATCGCCCCGGGGGTCCAGACCAAATATTGCTGAATCTTGTAAACCAAGTGCTTACGCAGGGTATACCCCCGTTGCATCCACCGGCCTAGGAATCCGTCCGGCCACCAAGTCTCTGGGCTCAAAACGGTCACCTGGTGTCCGGCCTGACGAAGGGTCCTGGCTTGACGCATACAGGCAATCGCCGCGCCACCGGATGTTTGAGAGCTCGTTAGCAGAACCAGTTTTAGCGACTTGGGGCTTTGCATTCGAATCAAATAGCGCCCACCTTCTTTGTGGCCTTGGCCAAAAAAACAGTGTTACAATACCAACTATTCGAGCCCGGAAAAACAGAAGCCCATGCAGCAGCAAGGATATTCAAAGGGGCAAGTAAAATCAGGCCCATTCCGAGGTTCAAAAATTTGTTACGAGTCTCCCATCTTTGGTACCAACCCAGAATGCCCATTTGCAACCAAGTTGCGGTATACCCATTGGTTTTTGAGCTTCGAACCACCTCAAAGCCATTGCGTTCCAACAACGCCGCAAAGCCGCCTTGGCTGTAACGGGCATAGTCGTAAGGCATTTCGTGTTCATTCCAAACAAAAGGAACCGTAAACAAAACGAGACCGCCTGGCTTGAGTACCCGATGCAATTCACCCAGGATACGGTCGGGTTCAAAAACATGTTCGAGGACTTCACTGGCCAACGCATAATCAAAGCGATGAGCCTCAAAGGGGATGGTCTTGCCATCGTAAAAAACATCTACCTCTTCGGTTAGGTGTAGATGTCCCGGGTTTTCCATATCAAGCCCTAGGTATTCCTCGACCTCAAAGAGATGTCGATACGGCTTGGCCCCGCAGCCAAAATCCAGCATGGAGCCTCCACGAAATTCAGAAGCCATTCCGGACAAAGTCCGATACAAATCCCTCCTGATGATATAGAATGGATTGATCAAGACGCTGTACCATCTTGGCCTGAATTGCTGGGCTTTGTACCAGGCCTTAAAGCGTTCTGTCATCGTTTTCACGAACTGGTTGGGATTCCATGGGGTCCAAAGCACGAAGTGGTTTGCGAAAAACTGCAAAGACGGTATGCCCGTGGGGGCTGTTGTGCGGACCCAATCCTTTGGCCAATAATTTGCCCAAAACAAAGGCCGGAATACGCGCCATCCAATTCACCAAGCTATGATCCACCATGGGACGCTTCCAACCAAACATTCGATAAATCGAGGCAATGGTTAATTGATAAATGTAGTCAAAACGATGGTGGGCCTGCAAGGGGTCGTGTTGCACGGTCACCAATTCCAAGTTGAGATGCTGGGCCGCTTGCTCAAACCAGCGATCGGTATAACGGGAGATATGATGCGGTGGCAGATTGAGGGCCAGGTTGTTGGACTGACTGATATAGGAGTCCTCCGATGGAACGGCAATGAGGAGGGTCCCGCCGGGACGAAGGGCTTTCACCATAGCGTCCAGAAAGGACCGGATTTCGACGACATGTTCCAGAACCTGAAAAGCACAAACCACCTCGTGGCTTTCGGGATGTGTTTCGGCGTATTCCTGTACGGATTGAACCCGAATATCGATCCCGTAAGCTGCAGCCATTCGTCTTGCTTCTTGGCTAAAATCCAGTCCGGTGTACGTTAAATTCAAGCCCGATTTATGCAGAAAGCGGGCAAAATTTCCTTTGCCCGAGCCTACTTCCAAAACTTGGTGTCCGTTCGCTAGGTAAGGCAGCGCCAAATCAAACTCATGCTTGTGGTCAACATAGTACCAAGGCTTGTGTTGAAGCGTGTTATAAAAAGCCTCGTCACCGCCAGCTAATGGCTCGTACCAACGCAAATCACAGGCCGGGCATCGAACAATCGATAACACAGCGCTTCCCCCAAAAAGTCTGGCAACCGGCGCTTTGTACAAACGACGGTACAACGCATCCAGGTCAGCAACCGGAAGGCTTTCAAGAACTTCTCCGTGCCCGGACGAACAAAAAGGACAAACCACCATAACGATGCAATTTAAAGACAAGAAGGCGCCAGAGTTTCAGGGCAGGGGATGGGAACATTTTGCTCCGAAGGGTACGAATATCGGCAGATTGTTGGTGCTTCCATTGGTTGGGGTGCCGCAGTGGAAAGGGCATGGCCTCCATGGAGATTCTGGATAGACCGTGGTACACATCGGTGGTCGTATGCGTTGCGCCTTGGTGGCCAAAGCCAATATTACTTACCAGATTCACCGATGGCAAGAGGGCGTATTGACCGTGTTTCCATGCGGCAAAGAGAAAGGGATAATCCCAGGTATTGTAACGGCCTTGGCGGTACCGCTCAAACGTCCTTTTCCAAGCCCTTTCCCAACGGCCCGGTCCAAAAAGTCGCTTTAGCCCCCCCCTATGGACCCATTCATCGTAGCCCGATAGATCCAAATCCACCTTTTGCCAGGATCGCCTCCAAGCGGCCCATCCCCAGATATGGGTCAAAGCCGAGACATAATAGCTATCCTCGTTAACTCGCTTGCCTTCCTGGAAATTATCCCCACTGATCATAAAAACCCGTTCATCGTCGGCGTATTTGTCGAGCAATTCGCCACAAAACCTCCAAAAATCGGGGTGGGGCAGGCAATCGTCTTCCAGGATGATCCCCGCTTCTTCGTTTTCAAAAAACCAATCCAAAGCCGAACTAACCGCTTTTTTGCAGCCCAAATTGGTGTCTCTGTACAAAGTTTGAAGGTTGCAAGGCCAATCAACCCCATCGGCAATCATTTGGCGAACCCGGTGAACGGCTTCCCTTTCATCGGGCCTGCCGTCTCGTGGGCCATCGCAAGCCACATAAAGGCGCTCCGGCCGCTGGGCCCGAATAGCGTTCAGGACTTCTTGGGTGGTGTCGGGGCGGTTAAAAACCAAAAAAAGCAGCGGAGGCTGCAATCGCTTTTCTTGGTTATCCACAATTTGTCCCTAATTTTGCGTTAAATTAGCGTAGAAAACCAAGTCAAATTCAACCATAAACCCCTTAACCATGAAAAAAGTAGCCCTTTTACTCAGCGCCGCCGCTTTGCTGGCCCTGACCACCCCCGCTGATGCCGCTGGCCTCTTCGGCAAGAAAAAGAAATCCTGCTCTACGGAGCAATCCAAGTGTGCCGGTGCCAAGGCCACCAGCGCTTCTGGCAAAGCCGAAGGCAAAGGTTGCTGCTCCAAGAAAGCCGCAACATCCGCCAGCAGCACCGCTCCATCGATGTAATCCTGCGGGGACGGTCATTGGGCCCTCACCCCCATCGATTTCCCTTCATCCCGGCCGTGTCCCCACGTGCCGGGATTTTTTTTTAAAATCAGTTTATACGTATCTTTGCATTGAATTCTGTACGTATATGCCAACCAAGCTCACCCTTTCCGTGGACGAAGAGGTCATTGAAGCGGCCAAGGACTATGTTCGCGATCATAACCAAAGCCTCTCTTCCGTTGTCGAGGAATACTTACGTGCTCTAATTGCTCCTAAGGAAAAGGAGCCTCACTTTTCTCCGCGCATTCAAAATTTGAGAGGGGTGATATCCCTTCCTCATGACTTTGACTACAAGTCAACCCTGAGTCAAGAAATACAGAAAAAGTACGGCATTTGAAGCATCTTTTCTTGGATACCAATATTGTCCTGGACTTGTTGTGCAATCGAGAGCCTCATCATCTTCCAGCGGCGCAGTTGTTCGAATATGCTGAGCGCGGCGCTGTGACCTTATACCTTTCTGCCTTATCCTATAACAACTTGTATTATATTCTCAAAAAATCACTGGCGACGCGTGATCTCGTCCAAGTTTTGAGCCAACTCCAAGGTCTAACACGAACCCTGTCCATGACGGATTCGATGATTGAATCCGCTTTGGCTTCAAAATTCACTGATTTTGAGGATGCGCTGCAGTACGTTGCGGCACAATCGGAACCAACGATTCAAGCCATCGTTACCAGAGATCGTAAGGGCTTCAAGCATAGCAAAATAGCCGTATTCAGTGCTGAAGAGGCCGTTGGTTTTGTAAGGACTCCTTCCTAAGCCAGGCCAAAAAAAACGCCCCTCCTTGCGGAGAGGCGTTCAAGCTTTGGTAAAGGCTTTCTTTCTTGATTAGCGAATCACAACCTTTTGGGTTTCGGTGCGGTCGCCGCTGCGAACTTCAACCGAGTAGATCCCCAAAGGAAGGTTGGATAGATCCAATACCCAACGGTTGGAAGCAGGGGAATCAACCGATACGACTTTGCCCATTGCATCGCTCACCCGGACATGATCCATGGTTTGAGCGTGAAGCAAATTGAACAAACCGTTGGATGGGTTGGGGTAGACCATGAAACCTTCGTTGTTACGAACCAAGCGAGCGGCACGGAGAGTTAGACCGGAAACTGGCTCGGCATTCATATCTGCAATCTCGGAGGCGTTGCTGATTTCGATCATACCCTCGGACTCACCACGGGCAACGATGCGCATCATTGTTTCCCCAGCTTGGAGATTCCAATTCTCCAAGGTATACCAAGCAATGTTAAGGCGACGGCCTTCTTGCTTAAAGGAAACCTCGATCGCCGAATTAGCCAGGGCTGGCTGAACATCAAGGACTTCCATACCTGCGGGCAAATCAATAAACAAGGTAACGGCACCCACATTCGCTGGGCGATCAACACCCAATTCCAAGGTATAATCCCCACCACGGGTGGCCAAAAGGCCGTTCACATCGGCTGGCATTGAACCGGTACGCGCTGCAGTGCTGGGAGTATACGAACCGTTGACATCACCCACGCAAATCGCTTTGGAATTGACTGTTACGGTGTCGTTGTTCACGTTTCCAGTTGTCACGGAATAAGTCCAGTTACCTGCGCTGAAGGAAGTAATCAATCCGGCAACACGGCGATTCACCAAAAGGGCATCGGCCGCATTCACCGCGTTGTTACCGTTGGCATCGGCGGCTTTGAGGCGAAGGCCTGCCAAGGTCACTGCTCCAACACTAAAGCGATTGACCAATAAGGCATCAGAGGCATTCACACCACCCCAAGGCTTGTTGGTAGCAAAGGCTAGGCTGTAAGCCCCGTTGACCATCCGATCAAATCCAAAGGCCGAACCTGCTGCAGTGGACTGGCTACCCGTATTAACACCGCTCAAAGTGACGGTGCTGTTGGTCATAGGGGTTGATGCGGTGTTATCGTAGGTCAAGGTACCCGCTAGGCGACCTACAAACTGGTCGCCGCACTGGCCGTAAAGTACCGCGCTAAGAACCAAATCAGAGTTGACGGTCACCGTACGCAGGGCGCCATAAGTCGCATCATTAACACTACAAGCAGCAGGGACGATTTCGGCATCGGTGATTTGGTCGCCGTTAGCAAACTTGTAGTTCATCGTGAATCCGTTGTAAACCACCGTGTCTTTCTCGTAGATGTTGGGATTGGCGGCCGTCGGCATCAGGCGGGTAACACCTGCATTAAAGCCCTGAAGGTTACCAATTACGTAAACCCCGGCAGGATTGACCGTGAGACCGGTCATGTTCACGCGAAACTTGATATTGCGGTTAATGTTACCGGTAGGAAAAACCGTGATGAACGAGGAACAAGACCAGAAAGTACGGTTGCCCACTTTGGCGCCGGCTTGGACCTCAAAGGTACCGGCCCCGCTTACCAAGGTATGCGGACGGTTGACCACCACTGCGCTGTTCCAAGTTGTTGAACCGGTGGCGCGGTAGCGAACCCAATGCTGGGAGGCCGAAGGAGTCGGAACAAAATTGATGGTCATGGAGCCGTTGCTGCTGTTGGCGGTCATGGCCAAAGCGCTTGGCGCGAAACGGGCATAGGCTTGGGTTTCGGTGCTGTAATCCGTGGTCTGTGGGTCAAAATTGGCCCAGCCGGCTGTCCAGTCCTGGGTACCGAAGGCACCGCGGAAGGTCGTTGGGGTCCAGAATGGATCCGTGCTAAGGCGGCTGTTGCTGAACGATGCACCGCTCAAAAGAAGTGATCCCGAAGCAGGCAACAAGGTTGGGTTGGTCAAGCTGTTGTAGCCGGACTGCAAGCCCAACGCGGAGGTCGAAGCGAACGTTTCATTGGAGCGCGAGGGGGCCGTGAAGTAGGCCGTCATGCCTGTCCATGTGTTCGCGCCACTGGTTTGCTCGAAGTTGACACCCATGTTCGCAAAGACCAGGTTCTCCAACTGCAAGTCGTTGTTGGTGGCGGCACCCTGGGAAGCCGATCCGTCAATGTGCAAGCCCGTAGGATAGCCCGTGAAAACGGAATTGTAAACCGAAGTCCGGCTGTTGCGACGAAGGTGCATCGCACGACGGTACAAAGCATTCGGCGTCGCCGCATTCTCGCGTGGGCCGATGAAGGTTACGTTCGAAAAGGTCGGCGAAGTCAACGGCGTGTTCGATGATCCCGTCCCGTCGTTATCCGACTCAAAACCGTTGGACTGCGATTGGTCTGCAATCGCTCCGTCACGAATCACCAAGCCAAACTGAACCTTCCCGCGGAATCCAAAGTCCACATCAAAGTCATCATCCCAGCCGCGAATCGCAATCAGGTTGCGGCCGTTCACCGTGCCACCAAACCACTCAAAGCAGTCATCGCCCGAATAGCTCACCTGGATATTCTCCATCACCGTCTTGCG
>CAIOCC010000043.1 GCA_903856555.1 uncultured Bacteroidota bacterium | reverse complement strand
GCCTCCCAGGCCTTCTTCAAGCCCAGGCCGGCCCCGGCCGCCATCAGGATGCCCAGACCCCCGTCGATGGGGACCCCGGCGCCTCCGGTCACATTGTTGGGGTCATCGGGCGGAGGGGGCTGGGCCATCGCAACTTGGGCGCTCATCATCACCAAAGCTACGATAGGAAGAATGCGAACAAGGGATGTTTTGGTTGAGTTTTGAAAGCGTTGAAGCATAACAAAAGGTTTTACAGCTACTAAACGATTGAAGGTTGGCATGAGAGGGACTTAGCGACGCAGGCGGTAGTGATACTGGCCCTGAGGGCTTTGGACCCGCAGGAGGTAGTAGGTTCCTTCCAGGAGGTTGGCGGGGCTATCGTAGGTTGCATCCGGGTCGTTGAGGGTCTGGGTGCTGAGCAAGCGCCCACTCAGATCCATCCATTGGATGGTGGCAGGGCCCTGACGCAACCCCCTTAGACCTAGGCGACCGTCGGATAGGTGGGCAGTGACTTTTTCGGCAGACTCCAAGGCTTGGACCGCCGTCCCCTGGGCCGCAAAGACCCAATGAAAACGATCCACCGCATCCCCGGCCTGGGCCGTGAAGGTCAGAGGCTGTCCGCTGACAACGGGGGTGAGGGTGCCCAGGCGGGTGTCTTCCAACCAGGAGGCATGCCCGCTGCTCAGACCGCTGAGGTCCATATTCCAAGTATAGGCCGCGCCGGGTTGGGTATGGGCCAGGTGCAGGGGAATACGGGTGGTGTTTTGAAAGGACAACTCCGGCAAAGACTGGATGGAATAGGTTTGTCCCTGGGCATCCTTGGAGTAGAGGTCCTGGCTGGCCGTCACCCCATCGCTGACATAGCGGGCTTCGAGGTTGGCATCGTAGGCGTTGCTGGCCTGGGGCAGGAAGCAGAGCACGGTTTCCAGCCCAAAGCCCGAAGCGGTGTGCGTGACCGAAGCCCTGGCCACATCGGCGCTTTGTTGTTGGCGAACATAGGTAGCCGATTGGTCAACACGGGCACTGCTTGGATAGGCCAAAGAAGCCGATGAGGCGCCGCTGCTGGCCTGCACCATAAAGCCCTGCATAGGCGCCATGTAACGAGACCCCCCGTTGGCCGATACCTGCGTGGATTGAACGTAGGTTCCCCAGGTTCCGGCCGCCACGTTGCTGCCCGCTGAGAGCGTGGCCGTGCTTTTGTCCCAACGATAAATGGTTTCTTCAAGGTTGGTCTTGGTCACTTGGTGCCAATCCATCACCGATGGGAAGGGATTGGAAACGTAGTTCCACCGGTTGGTGGCCGTTCCCATGGAAACAGCCGGCACGGCGCTCAATTGCAATTCCCCGTTGAATACCAGGGTATTCGAATCATTGGTCCAGACCCCGTAACCAGTGGCCTGAGGCCAAGTGGTGGTACGATCGCTGACGGCGGCATAGCTATTGCTGGCGTTGTTATAGCCAATCACCGTATTGCTCGTCGAGGGGAGGTTGATGACCATGTCAAGAACTGGGTTCGAGCGCAAAGGGTGCCCCACAAAGCGGTAGCCGTTGTGATTGGCACCGCTCCAAGGCAGATACCGTTGAACCGTCACATTGCCCGTGATATCGCTGTTGGTTCCGCCAAGGACCACCGCCGTGCCGTTGGCATCCGAGGCTAGCGTCAAGTTGTCCCCTGTTGCAAAGACCCCGTTCAGGGTCAATTTGCCGGTGGAGGAAATCGTGCGCTCCACGCCCAATGTCGCCCCACCGCTACCGATGGTCACATTCAAAGGCCCGTTGCTGCTGGGCCACTCAGCCCCGACGGTTCGGTTGCTGGAACCGTACACCAAAGCGCCCGCCACCCCGTAGGCAATGGTCCCGTTGTTGGTCACAGTTCCACCGCTCACCGTCAGCGTCCCGTTGATGGTCAGGGTGGCCCCGGATGCGATGGTCAAGGTCCCGCCGCTGATGGTCAAATCATCCAAGGTTTGGCTTTGATCCACGTTAAGGGAACCGGATGAAAGCACAACATCGGTGGTTGCCAGCAAAGTCGTACCTCCGCTTCTTTGGAGGTTCAACGACCCTCCGCCAACGGTCACAACTCCAAATTGATTGGACCCCGACAAGGTCATCGTCCCCGCTTGGATGGTAAGGTCACCCGTACAGGTATTTGATTCGTAAAGGGACTCCGTCAGCCCCGATGCATTCATGGTTAGGCTACCGGTCCCGGTGACCGCATTTTGATAAACCGTCCCCGTGCCACCCGTAATGGTCAGCGTGGCTCCTGAACCCAAATTCAAGGTACCCCCGTTGTTGGTACCCCATTCCTGCACCGACGATACCGAACAAGATTGATTGACGTTGACCGTACCCAACAAAGCAAGGTACAAATCGGAACCAATTCCCAAATTCCCTCCTGAACCCACGGTTAAGGTGCCCGAAACAAGGCGGGTATCGCCCGTGTAGGTATTGGTTCCTTGGAGGGTCAAGGAACCGGAACCGTCCTTGTAAAGTGATGTTACCGAACCATCTTGGGTATTCCCTGACCCACTGAGTACCCCACCGAGGACGGTGTTGTTGGCACCCCCGATGTACAATACCTGGGAGCCTCCGCTGAGGTTGCCGCTCAGGTTGAGACCACCCGTGCCTGTCGCCGTGATTCGCGTACCAGATGCCAAGGCAAGCGCACCCTGCCAAGTCGCTGTTGTCGAAGACGAATTGATCAAGGCTCCTCCTGACGAAATCCCCGTACCATTCAAAGTGAGTCCTTCGGCAGTTCCCAAACTAAAACCATTGAGGTCCAAAACACCGCCACTGCTCACCACCGTCCCTGCTGCGGTGGTTCCCAAGGGAGAATTGGTCGCACCGCCGGCTGAACCCAATTTACAAGTCGCATGGGTGTTCACTGTCGTCAAACCCGTGTACGTATTGTTCTCGCTTAGGGTCACATTGGAGCCTGCATCCCCTCCAACATTGACTGCATTTGCAGAAGAACTTGAGGTGGAATTACTGGTTAAACCATTGGTTATCAATCCAGGAGTATAGGTGCCAGACGCAAGGTAATAACCCAAATTAACGGTGCCGGATGCATTGTGCTGGGTCGTTTGTTTCCAAAAAATATTCTGATTGGAGGAACCGTTCCATTCGTCGTTTAAATAGAGTACAAAATGAGAAATGTTCGCTCCAGAGGTTCCACTCATCGCAATGTTATAAACCCTCTTGGTGGTGGAGCCTTCGATGAGTTCTACATCGCAAGTAGATTCGGAGGTAATGTAGACATTGAAGCGATATTCCTTCCAGGTGCTACTAACATTATAATCCAAGGTGGTGGAACCGCCGTTGTGATGGACCATCCAAGAAGCCGAGGTACCCGCAGCTTGAACATAAACCCTGGCATTGCTATGCCGATTGGCCCAAGAACCAGTGGATGGGGAGCTATTCAACGAAAACCCCATCACCCCATAAGCCGAAGTCGCCGAAACAGTGATGCTAAAGACATCCCCTACCTGCAGAGATCGGTTTGAACCGGTATTGTCACCGGCCGTTTTGAGGGCGCGCCATGCCACCACCCTTTTGTTGCTGCCGGAATTGGCCCACATTCCCAACTGGGCCCCAGATGCGTTATTATAAATATCGCCCCCGTCGGTAAACTTATCGTAATAAGAGGTGGTACCCAAGGTATAGGTCACCTGGGCACCCAACTTGGAAGCAGAAACAAAAAACAGGATTCCGCTTAATAGGATGCTTAAACGCAATGTCTTCATCTTTAGGCATGTTAAGTTTTAATAAAATTAAAAAAAAATAATTCCAAACAACCCCTCCGGGTTGATTTTTTTTGAGATACGTCTAAAAAAAACCGCAGGGGCCCATGGCGCCCGCAATGCCCCACCCCTTAGGCCCTCCGTAAAGGGAGTCAGAATTCCGCCTACCGCCTAATTTAATCCCCGTCCAGCAGGTTGCCAAGGCCGCCCAGGAGGGAACCCTCTTCGCGACGGCCACCGGGGGATCCGTAGCTGAGAATGCGGGCCGCTAGCCGCGATACGGGCAGGCTTTGCAACCAAACCCGACCGGGCCCTCGCAATGTGGCAAAAAACAAGCCCTCCCCGCCAAACATCATGTTTTTGACCCCACGGACCATTTGGATATCGTAATCCACCCCGGCCGTGAAGGCCACAATACAGCCCGTATCAACGCGCAGGACCTCGCCGGGTTGCAAATCCCTCTCCAGGATATAACCCCCGGCATGCACAAAGGCCAGCCCATCCCCTTCCAGTTTTTGCATAATAAAGCCTTCGCCCCCAAAGAGCCCGGTGCCCAATCGGCGTTGGAACTCAATACCTACGGCCACCCCTTTGGCAGCGCACAAAAAGGAATCCTTTTGGCAAATGATTTTGTGGCCCAATTGCTGCAAATCCAGGCAGACAATTTTGCCGGCATAGGGTCCCGCAAAGGTGACCCGGGCTTTGCCCGAACCCAGGTGGGTAAAGGCGGTCATGAACAAGGACTCACCGGTCAAAAGACGCTTACCGGCCCCCATCAATTTGCCCAAAAATCCTTTGTTCTCGGAGGATCCGTCCCCAAAGATGGTTTCCATCTCAATCCCTGGATCCATGAACATGAAAGCCCCGCTTTCGGCAATCACCGTTTCTTGGGGGTCGAGTTCTATTTCGACGCATTGCATTTCTTCGCCGTAAACGCGGTAATCGATTTCGTGGTTGGAGCGGGTCATGGGGTTGTTTTTGAGGACAAGAAGGATTTTTTTGAGGACAAGACGGGTTTTGGGGGAGGTTGATTCGTCTGTAAATTTAGGATTGCACGTGAAAAATTCCTCGGCCCTCGTCCTCCTTTGTTTGGTGTGGTTGTTAGGGCTGTTGTGGATGCACCGAACCCCCGGCAAAGAGGGAATGATGACCCACCAAGCCCTACGCAGTACCCTGGACTATCACCGAAGTCTGCCGGTCTTTGCGGCCCGTCCGCTGACATCGGGGGCGGTGGCTGTTTTGAGCAAATGGACCGGGGCAGACGAAACAAGGGTCCTTGCCCTGCTGAATCCTCTGCTGATAGCCATCAGCGCTTGCCTGATTTATGCTTTGGCCCTGTCCTGGGGAGCGGACTCGAAGGGGGCATGGATCTCAACGGCTCTGTACCTCTTCTCCTTCACCGTCCTTTTTGCGTTTGTCCCCCCGATTTATACCTACGACGAGCCTCTGCAGGTTGTTACGATGTTGGCAGCTTGTTGGTGTCTCCCCCGTCCCAGGGTATTGAGGCAGACTGCAGGGGCATTGCCCGCGGTGCCATCCTATAACATCCCCTACGCCCTTTTGGCCGGAATTTGCATGGGACTTTCGTTGTGGGCCCGCGAAAGCGGCTTGCTCCTCTTCCCTGTCTTGGCCGGGCTGTACCTACCCTACGCTTCAAAGCAGGAGCGTATTGGCTTGGGGATCACCCTGCTTGTGGCCGTGGGGGTTTTGGTCTTGGGGCGATTAGCCACGGGACCTACTACCACGAGCGGGGATCTTTGGCAATGGCAAGCGCGCTTCAGCAACCTGCAAGCCAATTTCCGCAACACCGATTACACCGTCGAAACCCTGGTGGGTATTTTTCTGGTCCTGGCCTGGCCATTGGTCCTCCTGCGTCGCCTGCTCGGCAAGCTCCGATTTTTCACCTTAGGGTTGGTAGCAAGCCTCGTGGTCAATACCTTCATAGTTCTCTTCATGGCCAAGGCCCGGGAGGCCCGGCTCTTTGCCTTGCCCCTGCTATTGATCTGGCCTCTGCTCGGGTTGCGACGTTACAACCTCCAAGGCTTTAAGTGGCAACCCAGTCCTGTCGCCTTGCTTATACTAGTCTTGGGCGTCGGGGGAACCGTACACCTGGCTTGGAACGTCTACCAAAGCACCGTGGGGACCAATACCGACAACCTGTTTAGAGAATACCTAACCCTATACGGGATAAGCCTTGCCTTTTATGGGTATTTCAGTCGGCCCAAAGACTCTTAATATATAATATCAAAAAAAACAACCAACACCCCCAAGGCAGAGCCTAATCCTACGCCCATGCCATCGGTGAATTTGTTGCCGGCTGACATCTTAATTAGTTCTAATTTCGATCGTGGAAACCTATCCCGAATCCGAGCATGGCCGCCACCAAGCCTAAGTGAACCAACAGAACTGCCTTCTGCCATCGAGGTCGCTCTTGCCAATTTTGTTCTGACTCAAAGGGGTCAAAAGCCAACCCAATTCCCAAGGAAGCCGCAGCTTGCACGTATTCCTTGGCGAACAACGCTTGGTAGAATCCCAACAGAATAAATCCAAGGTATAAGTATTTGTTAAAGGGAGTTTTCACCATTCCAATTTAAAAGCAAAAAGGGTTACACTCTACAAGTATAACCCTTTTGATTTTGACCCGCTCCTCTAATTGACGAAAGATGCAGCTATAATGCGATGATTGAGTATGTGACTATCAGAAGATTGAAGGGTTGAACAACGTGTCTGATTGCAGGAAGTTGTCAATATTACTAAGG
>CAIOCC010000042.1 GCA_903856555.1 uncultured Bacteroidota bacterium | reverse complement strand
CGGTTATCAATGCCGTGTGGTGGATCATCATCAAGGCCTTGAAGCGTGGGAAGCGTGGTCTTGGGATGCCGCGATTTTGGGCCCGGGTCCAGGCACTCCCCCCAAGGCAGGTCGACTCATGTCTTTTGTGGATCGATACGCCGAAGAAAAGCCTTTGTTGGGGATTTGTCTGGGGCACCAAGCCTTGGGCTTGAAGGCGGGTGCTCAACTGGTGCATGCTTCGGCGCCTGTTCACGGCAAACGAAGTTTTTTGCGTTGGGATCAGCCGATGTTTGATTTGTTTCAACACAATTACAACTCAAAGCTCACCCAACTCGAAGGAGGGCAAGTGATGCGCTATCATTCGCTGGTCTTAGATAGGGTCCCCGAAACCTACCAGCTCTTGGCCAGTGCTTCGGACGATGGAACCGTTCAGGCCATGCGGCATCGAAGCAGGCCATTGTGGGGTTATCAGTTTCATCCTGAGTCAATTACGACCGATTCTTCCCAGGCATGGCTTCAGCTATTTGTTGAAAATGCCTTGCACCCAAAACCTCTTTCCTTGAAATCATTTTCCTAGCATCTTTGGTACCATGACCACGACCCAACTTCTGGTTTACGCCAGGCCATCTATTAAGCACCAGCTAGCTGGTCTGCGGGCATTGCGGGATGCCGCGTCTCTCAAGGGTCTGGCTTTGCGCTGGCACCGTTCGTTGGAGCCCTTGGTCCGGGAAGAGTTAAACATTGAGAACCCTGATTTCTTTGGGCAGGCCGGTAGCGGTCCCGATGTATGGGGGGTTGAGGAACCATCGACCCTTGCAGGGGCCGCGATGGTATTGGTATTGGGTGGTGATGGGACCATGTTGGATACGGTTCCATTGGCGGTGGGAACACAATTGCCGGTTTTTGGCTTCCATTTTGGTCGCCTCGGTTTTTTGAGTTCGGCCGGAGGTACCGAAGATATTCCCAGGGCCTTGGAGGCCATTCGGAACGGAGAGGTATTGTTGGAGGAGCGTAGCCTCTTGGAATGCAAATACCCCAAGGGTCCTGGTCAATCGGGTTGGGTCTATGCGCTCAACGAAGTTGCTTTGCACCGAATGGGGGCCGGTCTCATGCGGGTTGCCTGCACCCTGGACGGCGAATTACTCAACCGCTACCAAGCGGATGGTTTGTTGGTGGCTACACCGACCGGGTCTACGGCCTATTCGATGAGTTGCGGTGGCCCTATCGTCCTCCCGCAGAGCAAGGTTTGGACGATTACCCCAGTCGCCGGGCATCAATTGGGGATTCGACCGGTAGTTGTCGACCAAAATGTTCGGATCACCCTGCAGACCGAGGCGGAATCCAACGGCGGTCCTGCCCGGTTGATGGTGGATGGGAAGGTCCTGGAATGGGCCGAACAAGGGCAAATTGACCTGGGGCTCTCTCTACGACCCCTGCGATTGGCCAGGTTCAAGGGTTTTTCGCATCTTGATAACCTCAAAACCAAACTCCTTTGGGGCCTGGACCCTCGGGGATAATTTCTGCATTTTTTGCGGTATTTTCGCCTTTTGGCTAATTTGTTTGGTATGAACGACTGGTATTGCATTTCCCGAAGAGCCCTGCTATTGACCCTTTTGGGTTTGGGACTGGTTCCGGCACAGGGGCTGGCTCAGCTCCGAGAATTTGGGGTGAATATGTATTCGACGACCTATGTCGGCGATCTGACCCATATCAATAATTTCATCTACAGCACCCGGGGTGGAATAGGGGCTCATTTTCGCCGTCACCTTTCCAAGAGCCTCAGCCTACGGGCCGATGTGAACTTTGCAACCTTGGCCGGTTCCGATAACAGCCCGGAGCTCAAAAACCTGGCCAACGAGGCCTACAGGGACCCCACCGGTGCCAAGTACAATCGCCTGGTCGGAGAGTACTTCAGGGTCGACTCCTTCAGCCAGACCGTCACCTCGGTGAGGGATGATGTGAATCTGCGTAATCTTTCGTTTCGAACCCGCCTGACCGAGTTCAGTGTGGTTCTGGAATACAAGTTTGGTGAATTCATGGTAAACAGCAGCGTTCGACGCGCCAATTTTTATGTATTTGGCGGGTTCAATGTCTATCACTACGAATCCGAAGCCCGTTCCGCCATTGATTCCATCGGTTGGATTAAACTCAAGGACCTCACCACCGAAGGTCAGGGTCTATCGAATTTCTACACCACTCCGGAGTATCGTTCAACGCAATTGGGTATTCCGCTGGGTTTGGGTATTCGTTGGACGTTGGACAAATACACCCGCATGTCGGCCGAAGCCGGCTACCGAATTCTATTCACCGATTACCTGGATGATGTGTCGGGTCAATACGCCAACCCGGCGGTTATCGGTTCCGTTCACGGTTCTCAAGCCTCTGAATTTGTGGATCGTACCCGCCAATTGCATCCTTGGCTCAAACCCAATGCGCTGGGTTCTGCCCGCGGCAACAGCAACGGCCGTAACGACGGGTACCTCTTTGTAGGCCTCAGTATTTCACGGGTTATTTACCCCTACAATTGCCCCACGCTCTGATCATGACCCCCCTTCAACGCCGTCGGACCCGCGGTATGGCAGGGTTTTTGATGCTGATGTGGGTTGTGTTCTCAAATCCAGTTTCCGCTCAGTGGGTGGACCTTGGGTTCGGGGCCGGCCTAACATCCTATCGAGGCGATATACAGGTTCCGGCTTCTGGCTTCAAACCGGGAGCCTATGGGGCTATCCATGCCAAATACAATTTTAGCCCGCATTGGGGCGTGAAATTGCAGGTCGGACAGGGACAGGTTTCGGCGGCGGATTCGGTGAGTGGTGATCCCAAACAGATTCAGAGGAATCTCAGCTTTACCTCCTCCATTGTAGAGGCTCGTGTGGGGGTGGAATTTAATTTTTGGCCTTATGTTCCGGGTTCTTTGAAACGTCGCAGCGCCCCGTACTTGGGTTTGGGTTTGGGTCGATTCTTTTTTGATCCGATGGCCAGGCACAAGGGCACATTGGTGGCCTTGCAACCTTTGGGAACGGAGGGGCAAGGGTTGGGTGACAAACCTGGCTTAGAGAATTTGGGGCTGGAGGCGGAGCGTTATACCTTGAACACCTGGATTTTCCCGATTAGCTTGGGTTACCGTCGCAATTTCAAAGGCAATCACGGCGTGGGAATCGAATGGACCTATTGCTTTACGGGTACCGATTTTTTGGATGACATATCGGGCACTTATTTTGATGCCTCCTACCTTCGCTTGTATCGGAACACCGTTGCCGCAGATATGTCGGATCGAAGTTGGGAAAAAGGACTCTCAGCCAGAGAGCCCGGTAGCCAACGAGGGGTGAATGCGTACAACGATGCGTACGGTTCCCTCATGGTCTATTACCACTACCATATCCCATCGCGTCGCTGTCGAATCAAATAAAAGCCGGGATGAGCGGACAGGAAGAGCGGATGGATACCCAGCGCATACCGGCCCATGTGGCGATTATCATGGACGGGAATGGACGATGGGCTCAGCAACGGGGTCAGGATCGCATTTATGGACATCGCTATGCGGTTCAGGCCGTGCGGGAGACTTGTGAAATATGTGCCGAATTGGGCGTTAAATATTTGACGCTTTACACTTTTTCGACCGAGAATTGGTCCCGCCCTGCTCTGGAGGTGGAGGCCCTCATGCAGTTGTTGGTTGAAACCGTGGAGTCCGAGTTGGATACACTCATGAAGAATAAAATTGCCTTGCAATCCTTTGGGGATTTGGATCTTTTGCCGGCTCGTTGTCGGGAACAGCTTCAACGGACCGAACAATTGACCGCAGGCAACCAACGAATGCAACTGAATTTGGCGATATCCTACAGCGCTCGCTCCGAAATTTTGTCGGCGGTCAAAAAAATCGCCGAAGAGGTAAGGGCCCAAGAATTGGAGCCAAGTCAAATCAACGAGGCCACTTTGACTCATCGATTGCAGACAGCCCTCTTGCCCGATCCGGATCTCATGATCCGAACCAGCGGTGAACAGCGCCTGTCGAATTTTTTGTTATGGCAGTCCGCCTACACGGAACTTTATTTTACCGAAACGTGCTGGCCCGATTTTCGCAAGGCAGATTTTTTGGCTGCACTCGAAGAATACCAGCAAAGGGAACGCCGATTTGGTAAAACCTCTGCCCAAACCACCGCCCATTCCTGATGATGCGAACATTGTTTATGGCAGGTCTTTGGGCCGGCCTTTTGGGTTGCTTTGCCTGCTTGCCTTGGATAAGCCAGGCCCAGGTTCCCGGCTCCGCCGCTTCCGCCGGCGAAGTGGTACGCAGCTATCGGATCGCCAAAGTCCGTGTGGAGGGCCTGAGGCATACGGATCAGGACCTGCTGATGATGATTGCCGGACTGCGGGAAGGTCAGCGATTCACCCTGCTTGGGGAAGAAGGAGCCAAAGCCGTGCGCAATCTATGGAAGCAGGGCCTTTTTGGGAACGTCCAAATTCGGGTGGATTCGGTGGTCGAGGAACAGATTTATCTCTGCCTGGTGCTCGAAGAAAAGCCTCGGCTCTCCAAAGTTGTATTTAACCGCAAAGTATCCAAGGCCAAGGCCGAGGAAATGACCGAATCGCTCAAAACCTTCAAGGGCAAAATTCTGACCGATGAGGTCAAAGGGAATATTAGCAGGGTCGTTCGCAAATACTACACCGACAAGGGTTACCTGGAGGTCAAAGTTGTGTTAAACACCGTACCGGACACCAATCAAATCAACGCCTCCACCTTGAATGTGAGTGTTGAGCCGGGGGCCAAAGTGCGTGTCGCCTCCCTCCAATTGACGGGAAACGCAGCGTTGGATGCCAAAAATGTGATGCGCATTCTCAAAACAGCCCGTCCCCGGGTTCGTTGGAACCCTTTGCGCAACGGCAAATGGGATCCCGAAAAATTCGAAGAACAAAAGACCAAACTAATCCGTCGTTACCAACGCATGGGGTACCGCGATGCGCGCATTCTGCGGGACTCGGTTTTTTCGATAGGCGATGGGCAGATGGGTGTTTTGGTGGACTTGTTTGAAGGCAAACCCTATTTCGTTCGGCGATTGGAGATCGAGGGAAATTCGGTGCACAGCGACAGCCTCTTGTTGGGACTACTGGGCATGAAGCCGGGGGATTTGTATAACAAAGAATTAATCGAATCCAAACTTCAAATGGACCCGTCGGGTCGGGATATTTCGTCCTTGTATATGGACGATGGTTACCTTTTCTTCCAGGTTAGTTCGCACGAAAGCCGGGTTGAAGGCGATAGCATCGACTTGATGGTGCGGGTGGTGGAAGGAGCCCAGGCCACTGTGCGACGTGTGACCGTCAAAGGCAACGACAAAACCTCCGATCACGTAATCATCCGTGAATTACGCACCCGGCCCGGTCAAAAATTTTCGCGCAGCGATGTGATGCGAACCACCCGTGAATTAAGCCAGCTGGGCTACTTTGACCCCGAACAATTGGGGGTGGTTCCTACGCCCAATCCTCAGGACGGTACCGTTGATATTGAATACAAAGTCACGGAGCGTTCGAACGATCAGGTGGAGCTATCCGGCGGTTGGGGTGCCGGTCAGGTGGTGGGTTCCCTGGGCTTGGTCTTGAATAATTTTTCGACGCGCAAAATGTTCAACCCCAAAGCGTGGACACCGGTACCCGGTGGGGATGGGCAACGGGTTAGTGTCCGGGCCCAGTCCAACGGACGCTTTTTTTCCTCCTACAATTTATCGTTCACCGAGCCTTGGTTAGGCGGCAAAAAGCCCAATTCCTTTACGGTCAGTGGTTATGTTTCGATTCAGGTACCCAACGGCTTGCCCAGGAGCAACCCTTTGCGTCAGTCCATCACCATCAAAGGAACCAGCGTCAGTTTTGGGCAGCGGCTCAAGAAACCAGACGACTTTTTTACGGTCGTTCATAGTGTCAATTTTCAGCAATTTGTGTTGGTTAACAACCAGAACACAGCCTTTTTGCCAGACGGTGTTTCCAATAATTTTTTCTTCAAAGAAACCCTATCGCGTAACAGCGTTGACCAGCCCATCTTTCCTCGCAGCGGGGCCAATCTCTCCTTGGTTGCACAGATTGCTCCGCCCTATTCGTTGCTGGGACGCAAGCTCCGTCCCGATGCCACCGCCCAGGAGCGCTACAAGTGGGTGGAATACCACAAATGGCGTTTTGACTTTCAGCAGTACACCAAGCTGGTGGGTAATCTGGTGCTGATGAGTCGGATTCAATACGGATGGCTGGGCAATTACACCCAGGAAACTGGAGAGGTGCCCTTTGGTCGATTTTATGTGGGTGGCGATGGGATTATGGGCTTTGCTTTGGATGACCGGGAATTGATCGGTTTGAGAGGCTACCAAAACAATTCGTTGACCCCCCGCGATCCTCAGAGCAATCAATTGCTGGGTGCGACGGCTTTTCAGAAATACACCATGGAATTGCGTTATCCTTTGTCGCTCAACCCCAGCGCAACCATCTACGCCACGACCTTTCTGGAGGCGGGGAATTCGTTTCGCAAAGTCAGGCAATTTGATCCATTCCTCAATTACCGTTCGGCCGGCGTTGGGGTGCGGGTCTTTCTGCCCATGTTTGGTCTGTTAGGTGTGGATTGGGGTTATGGAATGGACCCGGTCCCTGGGGCCGGTGAAGTCCACAAGGGCAATGTGCATATTTCCATCGGTCAGTCGTTCTAAGAGGATGAAAAAGGTCTTAGCAGGGATTTGGGTGGCCCTTATGATCCAGTGGGCGGGAGGGCCAACGGCCCATGCTCAGCGGTACATCTATGTGGACACGGAATACATGCTGGGTCAGATGAGTGAGTACGCGGCTGCTCAAAGCGAGCTCAAGGTGCAGGTGGAGCGTTGGAATGCCGAAGCCGATGAAATGAAGCAGGAAATAGATCGACTTTACCGTACCCTGCGGGCCGAAAGTCCCTTGCTAACGGAAACCATGCAGCAGGAGCGAATGGAAGAGATCAAAGCCCGGGAGGAAAGGCTGCTGGCCTGGCAAAAAGAGCAGTTTGGTGAAGAGGGAGCCCTCGTCAAAAGGCAGCAGGACTTGATTCGTCCCTTGCAGGACAAAATCTATGCAGCGGTCCAGAAATATGCCCGTGATAAAAGCTACGACCTTATATTTGACAGAGCCGCCGGAAACCAGCTGCTATTTGTCAGCCCCAAGTTGGACAAAAGCAATGAAATTCTGGCAGCGATGGGCGTTGTCCGAAAGAGTCCGACGGCCAAGGCCCAACCTAAACCCACGAATAACTCCAAAACCCCGCCCAAAGCCACCCAGCCTCCTGTTCCGGCCGTCGGCTCCCAGCGAATGCCTTAACCCCCATCCAACCAAATCCTTAAGAGCCCCATGAAGACCCTGTTTTGCTCCCCATCTCGCCTCCTTTTCCTCGGCCTTGTTATGGCCTTGGCTTCAGGTTTTGTTCAACCGGCTTTGGCTCAGGGCCCTCGTTTGGGTCATATCAATTCCGGTGAGTTGGTATCCTTGATGCCAGAAACCAAAAAAGCAGAGGACAGCCTCAAGCGATTTGCCGAAGGAATGGAAACCCAGGTCCAGGCCATGCTCAGCGAGCTCAAAGTGAAATACGCCGATTTTCAATCCAAGAGCAAGGAGTGGAGTGAATCATTGCGCGAATACAAGACCAAAGAAATCCAGGACCTCCAGTCCAATATCGATAATTTTCAGCAACGCGCTCAACAGGATATCGCCAAGCGCAAAGAAGATTTGCTGGGGCCGGTGATCCAAAAGGCTGAAGAGGCCATCAAATCCATCGCCAAAGAAGGAAATTACGATTATATTTTTGATACCAGCAGTGGTAACTTTCTCTATACCAAGGATTCCGATAACTTGCTGGAAACCGCCAAAAAGAAATTGAAATTGCCTTGATTCGGGGCTGATTTGCCCTCTCTTGTTGACCCCTGTATCCCTAGACATGAAACGATTCGGAACCCTAGCGCTGTGCGCGGCTTTCAGCTTGATGTTCATGGGTACCTGGCTGCCCGCCCAGGCCCAGGATACCCCCAAGGCAACCGCCAAAGCCACCGACAAAACCAAGAAAACCCCGGGTTTTATTCAGAAACTTGCCGACGAGGCCGATACCTTGGGGTCCGCCAAAAAAGTAGTCAACGAAGCACGCTTGGAAGGGGACCGAGCCTACAAAGCCGAAAACTACTTTTTTGCGATCGAGCATTACAAGAATGCCCTACGCTTTGACAAAAAGGACAAAGAAGTCCCGTTCCTGATTGCCGAATGTTACCGGATGGCCAACGAAATCAAGAATGCCGATCCATGGTATTCGAAGGCCCTCAAAATGGGTTATGCCAACGAGGCCATTCATATACAGTACGGTACCATCTTGAGAGCCTTGGAGCGTTATCCAGAGGCCATTGATCAGTACGAGGCCTATTTGCGATTGCGCCCCGAGGAGCCTTACATCAAATGGCTGATTGAGTCTTGTCGACTGGCTCAGACTTGGCTCGAAAAACCAGCACGGTACACCGTAGAGAACATCAAGCGATTTAATACCAAGAACTCGGAGTTTGGGATCGCCCCGATGAAGACCAATGCGATTCTGCTCAGTTCGACCCGGCCCGATGCCATGGGGACCAAATTGTACGGCCGTTTGGGCGAAGACTTTAGCGATTTGTTCGAAAGTTATGTAGACGGTCAGGGTAAGTGGACCAAACTGCGTCCGGTACCTGGACTAATCAACACCATCGGGAACGAGGGTACGCCCAGTCTGACCACCGATGGGAACACCATGTACTTTACGCGATGCAATGTCAAGAAGGGCGTTTGTCGCATTTTCAAAACCACCCGAGAAATCACCGGCTGGTCCGAACCGGAACCCATCAGCATTTTTGCAGATACGATCGATGTGGGTCACCCATCTATTTCGGTGAACGAAGACAAATTGTATTTTGTTGCCAACAATGCCGAAGGGGGTTACGGCGGACGGGATATTTGGTTCATGAACCGGACCCAGGACGATACTTGGGAAGAGCCCGTGAATTTGGGTTCCACCATCAATACCGAGCGAGACGAGATGTTCCCCTTTATTCATGCATCGGATACGGTCTTGTTTTTTTCGTCCGATGGGCACCCGGGCATGGGGGGCTTGGATATTTTTCGCAGCAGTGGGGGTGGTTCCGATTGGGAGCAGGCCCAGAACATGCGGAATCCCATCAATTCAGGGGCCGATGATTTTGGATTCACAGCCAACCCCAAACTTCGGAACGGATTTTTGGTCTCGAGTCGATTGGAAGGCCGTGGTAGCGATGATATCTACTTGTGGAATTTCATTCCTTACCGACTCAGCCTCAAGGGCCAAGTCATCGATGATACCACCCGCAAGCCTCTACCGGGGGCCGTGGTTCGTCTCTTGTTGGAAGACAGCACTTACTACGAAACAGAGACCGATTCCCAAGGCGCGTATTCCTTCAAAATCAGAGAAGATGTACGTTATGTGTTAGAGGCCACGGTTCCGCGTTCCAAAATCCCTGCAGGCCTGCATGCGGGTCCAGTGCAGCGCTTGCTTTATTATCCAACGGATACCTCCTTTGATACCTACCAAACGCGAGATGATATCGATTGGGTCATGGACCTGCCCATGAAGTTGGTTCCCACCGAGGAATTCATCCTAACGGATATTCTCTACGATTACGACAGTTCTCGTTTGCGCCCCGTATCCATGGTGGCCTTGGATTCCTTGGTTCGCTTTCTTAACAAATCCCCCAATATTTCGATTGCGATTAATTCCCATACCGATTCAAGGGGTTCCGATGGGTACAACCGCAAATTATCACAGCGCCGCGCTCAGTCGGTGGTGGATTATCTGCGTTCCCAGGGCATTGATTCAACGCGGCTCAAAGCCATCGGCTACGGGGAATCCCGTTTGCTGAACCGTTGCAAAGACAAGATCCGTTGCACGGAACAGGAACATCAGGTCAATCGCCGAACGACTTTTAGTATAACTTCCATTGATTTGGATCGGGTTATTGTCAAGTACCGTCGGGTTACCGGTGAAGAAACCGAAAGCACGGAAGAAACGCTGTACACGGCTATCTCCGAAAAACCACGCCCGGTCCGCCCTGCTGCCAGGCCATGAGTGAGGTAGGGAAAGGTAGTTCAAGGTATTTAGCCCGGGGTGCATCGGCCACCAAGGACGATGTTCATCGGGCCATCGCCGGTCTCGAAAAAGGATTGTTTCCTTCGGCTTTCTGCAAGGTCTTACCGGATGTTTTGGGCGGCGACCCCGATTTCTGCAATTTGATTCATGCGGATGGTGCCGGGACCAAGTCGGCTCTGGCTTATTTGTATTGGAAAGAGACAGGGAACACCGACGTATGGAAAGGGATTGCCCGTGATTCGGTGGTGATGAACTTGGATGACTTGTGTTGCGCCGGGGCAACGGGTCCCTTTTTGCTTTCGTCCACGTTGGGCCGTAACAAGCATCGGATTCCGGGGGACGTTCTGTCGGCCTTGATTCAAGGGACCGCCGAATACTTGGAGGAATTGGAGCGTTGGGGCGTGGTGGTGCATTCAGGTGGCGGTGAAACGGCCGATCTGGGCGATTTGATTCAAACCGTGGTGGTCGATTCAACGATGACTGCCCGCATGCCAAGATCCGGCGTTCTCTCGAATCATCGTATTGCGGTCGGAGATGCCGTGGTGGGCTTTGCATCGCACGGGATCTGTTCTTACGAAGCAGTGCCCAATTCTGGAATAGGATCCAATGGATTGACCTCCGCACGGCACGACCTACTGGACCAACGCTACCGGGAATTGTATCCGGAAACTATGGACCCACGGGTCCCCAAAGAATTATGTTATAGCGGTAGGCTTCTCCTCACCGACGATTTGAACACCCTCTTGGAGCGTGAACTTGGTTTGGCGCCGACCCAAGAACGGGAGGGGTTGGATTTTGGGCGTTGGTTTCTGTCGCCTACCCGGACCTATGCTCCTTTGATTCAAGCCTTGATTCAAGACCTGGGGGTATCGCGTCTTCACGGTATGATCCACTGCAGTGGCGGGGGTCAGACCAAGGTGATGCATTTTGTAGGTAACGCCACGGTGATCAAGGACAACGTACTGCCGGTTCCACCCTTGTTTGATTTGATTCAGCGTCAAAGCGGAACCACCTGGGAAGAGATGTACCGGGTTTTCAATATGGGTCACCGATTGGAGGTGTACCTACCCATGGAACTTGCGGAAACTGCGCTCCAATGGGGTCGACATTTTGGGATCCAATGCGATGTGATTGGACGGGTGGTGGATGGTCCTGGGGGGCTCCAACTCAAAGGCCCCCAGGGTTGGTTAACCTACCCTACTCACTTGGCGTAAGCAACGGCCCGCTTTTCGCGGATGACGGTTACCTTGATTTGGCCAGGGTATTGCATTTCGTTTTGGATCCGCTGCGATAATTCCACCGACATCAATTCGGATTGTTCGTCCGAAATTTTGTCGGCCTCCACAACGACCCGAAGTTCACGACCCGCCTGGATGGCAAAGGCCTTTTCGACACCTTTGAAGGATTGAGCCATGTTTTCCAGCTCCTTGAGGCGCTTGATATAGCCCTCCACCACTTCGCGGCGGGCGCCGGGTCTGGATCCCGAAATCGCATCGCAAGCCTGGACAATAGCCGAAATCGGATCGGTCATCTCGATTTCATCGTGGTGGGCACCAATGGCATTGCAAATCACGGGGTGTTCCTTGCATTTTTCGGCCAACTGCATCCCTAGCAAGGCATGGGGAAGCTCGGGTTGATCGTCCGGAACCTTGCCGATATCGTGAAGCAGGCCGGCCCTCTTGGCCAGTTTGGGGTTGAGACCCAATTCCGATGCCATGGTGGCACAGAGATTGGCGACTTCTCGGCTGTGTTGCAATAAATTTTGACCGTAGGAAGAGCGGTACCGCATTTTGCCTACCAAACGAACCAAATCGGCGTGCAATCCGTGGATTCCCAGATCGATGCAGGTTCTTTCTCCGATTTCGACGATTTCGTCCTCGATTTGTTTTTTGGTTTTGGTTACCACCTCCTCAATGCGGGCCGGGTGAATTCGGCCATCGCTCACCAGACGGTGAAGGGCGAGACGGGCAATTTCACGACGCAATGGATCAAAGCAGGACAAGATGATGGCCTCCGGGGTATCGTCCACCAAGAACTCCACACCGGTTGCCGCTTCAAGCGCTCGGATGTTTCGGCCTTCGCGGCCAATGATTTGACCTTTGATTTCGTCGTTTTTGATTTGGAATACCGAGATCGAGTTTTCGATGGAATGTTCGGTCGCGCTGCGCTGGATGGTTTCGATCACCACTTTTTTGGCCTGTTTGTGGGCATTCAGCTTGGCTTCGTCCACCAGGTCTTTGATGGAGGCGGAGGCACGGCTTCGGGCCTCGTCCATAAGGGATTCCATGAGTTGCTGGCGGGCCTGTTCGGCGCTAAGGCCGGCGACCTTTTCAAGAGCCTGTACCGTGCGCAAATGGGCCTTGGAAAGTTCTTGCTCTTGTTGTTCCAGGTTCTGGCTCAAACGGTCCAATTGCTGTTTCTTTTGGTCCAGCTCGTTCTCTTTGCGGGATGCTTGCTCCAGCTTTTGGTTGAGGGTCTGTTCTTTTTGTTTGTGTTGCTGCTCTTTGGTGGTGAGGCCCTGCTCTCTGGATTGGATCGATTGGTTTTTGCGCTGGACTTCGGCTTCGTGCTCGGATTTGAGCTGGATGAAGCGCTCTTTGGCCTGAAGTTCTTTTTCCTTTCGGAAGGCTTCGGCTTTGGATTCCGCTTCGAAGAGAATGCGTTTGGCTTCTTTTTCGGCTTCTTCTTTTTCGCGGCCGGCTTTGACGGCAAAAACGAATTTGCCAAGGCCCAATCCGGCAGCGCCGGCGAGCAGTATACTGAGGATGAGTTGGATGTTCATGGGCGTTGTGGGTTAACGCCCAACCGGTCAGATAGCCTGTTCCTTGCTCGTACTTCGCGTTTGCAACATCCTGTTCAGGCTGAATTCAAGGGCCTCCAATTGTTCGCTGACTTCCAGGGCGGTGGCTTCGTCCATGATTCCTTGATCCTTGCCGCTTGCGGCCGGGCTTTGTTGGGCTTGGAGGAGGCTGTGAGCCAAAAAATAGGCGGTCATTCCCAACAAATCGAAGCGATCTGCTCCGGGATGTTGGTTTTTGTACTGGGTGAGGCGTTCGTTGAGTAGAGATTCCGCTTGGCGTAATCGTTCCAGCTCCGCGGCCGGGGCCTGGAGGGGGTAGGTTCGGTTCCCTATCTGGATTTGGATTTCGCTGGGTTGCATAGGAAGGTTGAGGGTCAGGCTATTCTTGCAGTTGGGCAAGGCATAGGTCTATTTCTCGGATAATTTGATTCATCTTGAGTTTGGCCTGATGACGGGTTTGGTCGTTCCCGGTCAGAGCTCGTTGCAATTGCAAGGTTCGGAATTCCTCCTTGAGTGCTTCAAGCTCGCTCTTTTGGGTTCGAAGACTGTTTTCCAGACGCTTGTTTTTGGACTGAAGTTCGGTGTTTTCGGCAAGAACGCGCTCTAATCGGTTCTCGGCAAAATCAGCCTGCCTGCGCAGGCCCTCCAGTTTGGACAACAATTCTCCGGCTTTCATCCTAACGACGCAATCGGGCTCCTAAAGATTCCTCAAAGTTAATCAGCATTTTTTGAATTGTCCCCTCCACCTCCTGGTCGGTCAGGGTTTGTTCAGGATGCCTAAAAACCAATGCGATGGCGTAGGAGACATGGTCGGCCGGCAGCCCTTGGCCCTTGTAGAGGTCAAAAAGATAGAACGTTTCTAAGTAAGGACCTCCGTTTTGGCGGGCCAGGTCCTCGATGGCCTGGTACGGGACCGAGGCAGGAACCACCAAGGCCAAATCTCGGCGAACCGATGGAAAGCGTGGAATATCCCGGTAGGTCGGCGCCTGGCTTCCGGGGGCTTGAACCCAGTCGGTCCAATTCAGAATGCAGGCAAAGACCGGCTGACGGATGCCGTAGAGGTCCAGCAGATGGGCGGGGATGGGCTGAACAGCGGCCGTATCCAAGGGCTTGGTGGAACCCAAGAAGGCCAGCAGGTCCTGCACATGCCCTTGCAAATAGGGGCCATCCACCAGAGAGGCCGCTCGGTACCAAGTTTCGGGGAATTGTTGCCCGGTAACCATGAGGCAGAGTTCCTCCTTTTCGGTTTCGGGTCGTCCCTGTTTGTCCAATGCATAGGTTCGGCCGAACTCGTAACATTGGACGTCGTTTTGGCGACGATTCAAATTGTAGGCCAGATGCTTGAGCCCGCTCAGGAGGAGGGAGGGGCGTAGGAGGGGAATTTGTTCGTTCACAGGCCCAAGGACGCGGACCCCTCGGCTTAAATCCGATTCGACCGCCTGGAATTCAGCGGGAGAAACAAAGGAGAGGCCCACAAATTCATGAAAACCGCGGGCGCTGAGCCACTGGGATATTTTTTCTTGGGTGCCAGGTTGTGCTGAAGGTGCTGGGTAAAGGTTGCGGTAACGATGTTGATCGGGGATGGGGATGCGGTCGTAACCCCAGACCCTCAGGACCTCTTCGACCATGTCCACGGCCCTTCGAACATCCCTGCGGTAATATGGAGGTCGAACCATCCACGCAGAGCCATCGTCCTGGTTCTGTGCGTTGGTTGGGATGGGCTGAAGCTCAAAATCCAGGGCCTTGAGAATCCGCTCTGTTTCATCGACAGGCACCGGGCAACCAGCGATTTGGTGGATCTTGCGAGAGCTCAAGAGGACCGGTTGGAGATCCGCGAGAGGAACCGTTAATCGCTGCATGGGATGAGGAAGACCTCCCCCTGCCGTATCCAGTATCAAGGCTGCCGCCCATTCCAGGGCCAAGGGTACCAATTCAGGATCGGTGCCTCGCTCAAATCGGTAGGAGGCTTCGCTGCGCAGACCCAAGGTGCGCGCCGAGGCTCGGATGGTCGAAGGGTCAAAGCAGGCACATTCCAAATAGATATTGGTGGTTTCGGGATGGATTGAATCCCCCGCGCCCCCCATCACACCGGCCAAGCCCACGGCCTTCACGCCGTCTTCGATGACCAGGTTGACCGGGCTAAGATTGTATTCTTTGTTATCCAGCAAGCGTAGGCGCTCGCCTTGTTGGGCCCTGCGGACCCCTAGGCGGTCTCCTTCCAGAAAAGAGCGATCGTAGGCGTGCAGTGGCTGACCCAATTCAAATTGAACCCAATTGGTGATATCAACGACATTGTTGATGGGCTTGTGACCCAATGCGAGCAAGGACTTTTGAAGCCATTCCGGAGAAGGGCCTATGCGGACCCCTTCGATCGCCAAGCCGGCCAACCGAGGGCAATCGCTGCTTTGTTCCACCCCAAGATGCATGGGCATGTAACGAGCCGGTGAGCTACGATAGGCAGGAAGGGGATTTCCTTCAAGGTCCAACGGCGAATTCTCCCGGCAAAAACAGGCCAGGGGTATCAGAGGCAAGGCCAGGGCCGCGCCCAAATCGCGTGCTACCCCGTAATGACTGAGGGCGTCCATACGGTTCGGAGTCAGTCCCAAGGACCACACCCAATCCATCTCTGCCGGGAGGACCTCCATGATGGGGGTGCCGGGTACCGCTTCCGGAGGCAATACCAACAAACCGTCGTGATCCGGACCCAGGCCCAGTTCATCTTCGGCGCATAACATTCCTTGGCTTTGTTCGCCTCGAATTTTGGCCATGCGGATGGTCAGTGGTTCGCCATTCAAGGGGAAAAGGGTGGTTCCTACCGGGGCCACCACCACTTTGAGCCCCGCCTCCACATTGGGAGCCCCGCAGACAATCTTGAGTAGTTCGGGTTGCCCCACATTCACCTGTGTCACGCGCAATCGGTCCGCGCCGCTGTGTGGAACACATTCTACTACTTCGCCAACCACCAGCCCCTGCAATTGTTCTGGACGGCGGCCAATGATCAGCTCGTCTTCGACTTCAAGGCCCAAAGCCGTTAAAGTCGCTGCAACGCGATCCGGTTCCGGCAGGGCGGAGGAATCGGGTTCCAGGTCAAAATACCGGCATAGCCAACGGTAAGATACCTTCATGGAGATTTTTCTAAGGTTTTTTGACCACTTTGAGGATGGGAGAGACCCCGTCACGGCTCAAGAGGCGCGCATAATAAAGCCCTACGGGCAGTTCTGCTGTTTCAATTTCCCAGCGATTGCTGCCTAGAGTGGCCTGCAAACGACGGGTCAAGGCTACGCGGCCATCGGCGGTGGAGAGTTCAAGGATGAGCTCGCCAGCTTGATCGATGCTGTGTTCCAACACCAGGTTTTGACGAAATGGGTTGGGAAAAAGACGGGTACGAAGGGCGGTCTCGGATGGAACCCCTGCGCCAAAAGCATTCACGAAGGTTTGGATTCGGTCCACCGCAGCTTCGACGGTGCTGGCCGGGGCCTGGTCGTTGGCAATAAAACGAAGTTGAACCGTCGCATTGGGTGTCACATAATCGCTGACCCGGAACACATTGCGGCGCCATTGGCGATCGCTGCGATTGGTGCGTTCCACTAATTTCCAGGTGGTCGTTCCGTTGTTGATGTAGACTTCCCAAAAATCTGCACCGGCATTGTCGCCCATATCGTTGGTGAACCAGCGATGATAGGCCAAAACAGGATCGTTCATGGCGCTAAGGTCCATGTTGGGGGTCCGCAGGGTGGTTCGGCCTCCATCCACGTCTTCGGTATCGGGGTCATCACCGGGGAGGGCATTGCCGGTAAAGGCGCAGCGGCTTCCGCCGGGGGTCGCATTGGTTCCGGCTTGGACAATCGTGGAAGGATTCCCGGGCGTAACATAGGAAGGGACTGGCACACCCACTTCCCAACGTCCCGTGGTGGCGTTGTCGGTGGACCAGCCGATCAGCCAGCTGCTGTCTTGGGCCGGGTTTTCGAGGTCCATATTGGTCAGGTTTTGGAAACCTACCAAATAGTTAAACCACAAACCAGGGTTGGAGCTCAGGTCGGCAAAGGGCGGATAAGACCCTCCCGATGTTCCGGTCAGGTCGGTCAGGCCAACGTAATAACGGACAATGGTGCCGCGGGGTTGACCGGGGATGGTTCCGGTATACGAACTGCCAACGCCTTGGGTTAACAAAACCGTATCGCAACTGGTGAGCGGGTTGTTGTTGAGTCGGTAGATGAGTCGGGCGCCGCTGACCAAGTTGTTAAAAGGTGGTGTAATGTTCAGGGTCAAGTTAATGGCCGAGGGTGTCAGTGCAGGGACATCCGGGAGGGGCGTGTACTGAAAACTCACATTGGCCAGCATCCGTATCCCGTGAAAGGCAAAGGCTTGGATAATCGCCGTCATATTCGGGGTTCCGTTGGATAAGTTGTTATCATTATCGTCGGCCTGAAGCGCATCAACCAAAATATCGGTATAAACCACTCCTTCGGTGCCATTGGGACCGTTGGCCAGCCCGTACATGGATTCGCTGAAGATGGCCATCATTCCGGCATTGCTGTTCATGTTACGAGCCGTTCTCCACCAAGCCCCGCAGATGATTTCGCCATCCGCATGAACCTGCCCCACCAAGTTTTGGGGGTAGATTTTGGGGTTGATATCGTAGCGACGAACGATGAGGTTGGGATTGGTGATATTGAAACCAACACCCAAAACCGGGGTGTCGGTCAGTGTGATGGCATAAACATCGGAATAACCTTCGCCCACAGCCCCGTTGCTGAAAGGGGTTCCCAAGGCATTGTAGAAATAGTTGGTGATGGCATGCCCGTATTCGTGGTAGACAACATCGGCGACCACGGCCAGGGTATTGCAACCGGCGGCCTGGGTGTAGAAGTTGATGCTGTTACCGTTGAAAAACGCATTGCAATTGCCATCGGTTCTTTCGACTTTGGTGGTAAGGGGAATGTCCAAGGCCGTAAAATTGGGAAGATAACTCTTCATGTAATCGTGGACCCGGTTGGTATGGTAATAGGCACTCAGGTGAGGCACCTGGTTCCAAAGTGTTGTGGAACTGCCCCGCCCAAAGTACTGAACCGTATCTCGTTGCGCGTCAATGAGGAGGTTGAAGGTGGGCGTTGTGGTTCCGTTGTTTCCTTGAACCACTTTGGAGAAACGGCCTTCGAGCGGAAAAGTTCCGGTGACAGGTAAACCAGGAAGCCCCAAATCGTAGGAGCCGCCCGCGGAGGTGTAATAAGTGTTACCGCCTACGGTGAATTTAAGGTGCGGCAGTGGTCTGGCCGAATCCAAGGCGGCAAACGGATGTCTGGGGTAAACTCGACCGACCATGGTGAGATTGCCATTGGAGGAAGGGCCGTGGGCGAATTCAACGATTTGGTCTTGGCGCATCCAGATAACTCCGCTGACGGCATCGACATGACTGGTATAGCGAAAAGGCCGGCCCCCTTGGGGTTGCCCTTCGACGGTGACCGTATAGACCCGATGGTAACGCATTTCGCCGGGTTGGGATCCGGGAATTGGCAAAATCTTTAAACCGGGTTCGACTTCGGTAACGGTTGGGATGTTCCAGGCCTCGGATGCCTTACGCGCCGCCAATTCTGCTCCGATGGGTTGCCCTTCTTCCAAACGAATACCGGGATGCAATTCGGAGGCAAGCCAAACCAGGCCCCCTTGCGGGCTGCTTTTGAAACCCAGACGACCCCCAATCACCTGCATGCCTCGGTGCCATTGATCCAGCCAGCGGTACTGGTATTTGGAGGAGGCATAGGCTGAACCGGGACGGAGTTCGCTCAACGGCAGGTCAAACCCGGCGGTTTCTTTTTGCAAAAAAGTCAGGCAGGCCTGTAGATTCTCTGGGTTGGAGGGGTCCGTGGATCCACTCCAGCCGGGCAGGTTGATCGCCGGACCAAACATGCGATGCGGTTGACCGGTATGTTCATCAAAAAGCACATTCCAAAGGGGATGCCTGCGATAGAAATTCTGCCAGGCTGCTTTGCTACGATGGGTGGCCTGTCGGTCGGCATCGTACGGAAGAGGGGAAGGCAATCGAATTTCGTAAGGGTCCTTGGTGGTTTCGGAAGAGGCCCGTGCCGGAAGGACCCCCAGAAAGAAAGCGGAGGCTAGGCAGGCAAAGCCAAGGACTTGACGAAAAAGTGGGCGATTGGAGGCCATGAAGGTGGATTTTTGGATTGCCAATGATACGCACTAAAATGTCCAAAAGGAAGCCAAAACCGAAGGAAGGGAGGCCCTGTGGCTGACATATTGGCACAAAAAACGCCCAAAAAGACGACAGAACGGGCTTGGCAGGATATTTGCGGTCTGAACGTAGACCAGCTCCCTCCTTAAAATATCATTAAATGTCTGATAAAGAAGATTTTAACCAAGATAATCCCCAATCCAACCCCGAAGACGGCGCCGAATCAACCCAGGAGGTCAACGAAAATACCTCCCAAGGCCGCTCCCTTGAGGCCGAGTTGGAGGAGGCTCGTCAAAAGTATTTATACCTTTTGTCGGAGTTTGAAACCTACAAGAGGCGGATGGCCAAGGAGCGATTGGAATTGTTCCGCAACGCTGGCAAAGACCTTGTTGTGGAATTGCTTCCGGTCCTGGATGATTTTGAGCGTGGTTTGGAGGTGATGGGCAAATCATCGGATGTGGTATCCATTCGCGATGGCGTTGATCTGGTTTACCATAAGTTCAAAAGTATCCTCACCCAAAAAGGCCTGCAACCCATTGAGGCCGTTGGCTCGGATTTTGATGTCGAAAAACACGAAGCCATATCCCAAATGCCAGCCCCATCCCCCGAACAAGCCAACAAGGTCTTGGCCGAAGTCGAAAAGGGTTACATGCTGAACGAGCAGGTCCTGCGTTTTTCCAAGGTCATCGTCGGTAGCTGATTCTCCCAAACGAAGAATGCGTTCGTGTAGATATTAAAATTTTTTCAAAAGAAAATTGATTCTTAATTACCCGGTGTTATGGCCAAGAGAGACTATTACGAAGTGTTGGGGGTAGGCCGTCAGGCCGGCGAAGACGAAATCAAAAAAGCCTATCGCAAGGCGGCTTTGCAATTCCATCCTGACAAAAACCCCGGGGATGCCCAAGCCGAAGAGAAATTCAAGGAAGCAGCCGAGGCCTACGAAATCTTGAGCAATGCCGACAAGCGCGCTCGTTACGATCGTTTTGGCCATCAGGGAGTTGATCAAGGCATGGGAGGCGGTGGCGGCGGATTCTCCATGGAGGATATCTTCTCGCAATTTGGGGATGTCTTCAGCGATGGTTCGCCCTTTGAGGGCTTTTTTGGTGGCGGTGGCCGCGGCGGGCGTCGGGCCAACCGAGGTGCTAATTTGCGAATACGGGTCAAATTGACCTTGGAAGAAATTGCCAAAGGGGTTGAGAAAAAAGTTAAAGTCACCAAGGCAGTTCCTGCCGAGGGGGTGACCTACAAAGCTTGCGCGACCTGCAACGGCAGTGGTCAGATTCAGCGGGTCACCAACACGATTTTGGGCCAGATGCGCACCGCCAGCACCTGCCCCCACTGCGAAGGCAGCGGGCAGATGGTGGACCGCCGGCCCCCCGGTGTGGATCCCGATGGATTGCAACGCAAGGAGGAGGTGATTTCGGTTCAAATTCCGGCCGGGGTGGTGGAGGGCATGCAGCTGAGCGTTTCGGGCAAAGGGAATGCCGGCCGCAACGGTGGACAGCCCGGCGACTTGATTGTCTTGGTGGAGGAGGAAGCGCACCCGCATTTCAAACGGGACGGCAATCATATTTTGTACGATCTTCCGGTATCGGTGGTGCAGGCGGCCCTGGGCGACCAGATCGAGGTGCCTACACTGGACGGCCGGGCGCGCATACGTTTGGAGCCCGGGACACAGCCCGGCAAATTGTTGCGCCTCAAGGGCAAGGGCCTGCCGGCGGTCAACGCCTACGGTCGCGGTGACCTCATCATTTTTGTCAATGTTTTTGTTCCGACCAAGCTTTCCAAGGACGAAAAAGAAACCCTGGAGAAGTTGGCCGTCTCGGAGAATTTCAAGCCCACGAATGCGGATAATTCCGGAAAATCCTCGTTTTTTGACCGAATGAGAGACTTTTTCCAGCACGAATAACCGTATCTTTGCAGCAGCTTATCCAGAAGGACGGAGGGAACGGCCCTACGATGTCCTGGCAACCGCAAACGACACGCTGCTGTCGGTTGGTCCGGTGCCAAATCCGTTGCCTCAGACAACAACTTGAGGCAGCCGATAAGCAGGAGTGATTGTCCAAAAAGGGACAATGACCACTGCAGCCCGCATCCTGCGGATAAGCCACACGAAAGTTTGGCTTTTTTTATGCAAAAAAAATTAGAAGAAGCGCTCGCCCAACGTATCCTAGTGTTGGACGGAGCCATGGGAACCCAAATTCAGTTGCGCAAACTGACGGAGGCGGATTATCGCGGGACACGGTTCGCGGATTGGCCCCGCGATGTGCAGGGTAACAATGAATTACTCAGCCTAACCCGCCCGGATATCATCGCCCAAATCCATCGCGATTACCTGGAGGCGGGGGCGGATATCTTGGAGACCAATACCTTCAATGCTCAACGCATTTCCATGGCCGATTACGGCATGGAAGAATTGAGTTACGAATTGAATGTCGCCTCGGCCCGCATTGCCCGCGATCAGGCCGATCAGGTAACGGCGATGAATCCTGCCAAGCCTCGCTTTGTAGCCGGTGCCATCGGTCCTACCAACAAGACGGCGAGCATCAGTCCGGATGTGAACAACCCGGGGTACCGTTCGGTGTATTTCGAAGAATTGGTGGAGGCGTATACCGAGCAGATTCGGGGCTTGGTGGACGGCGGGGTGGATGTACTCTTGGTTGAAACCATTTTTGACACCCTCAACGCCAAGGCCGCCCTCTACGCGATCGATCATTTTTTCAAAGACCGCGGGCAGGAACCCCTGCCGATCATGGTGAGCGGTACCATTACGGATAACAGCGGAAGGACCTTGTCCGGTCAGACGGTGGAAGCGTTTTTTTATTCCTTGTCCCACCTGCCATTGCTAAGCATTGGCTTGAACTGCGCATTGGGCGCCCGTCAAATGCGGCCTCATCTTCAGGCCCTTTCGGCGTGTTCGCACTACGGGGTTTCGGCCCATCCCAACGCGGGTTTGCCCAATGCTTTTGGGGCCTACGACGAGGATGCCGAAACCATGCGTTTGCAAATACGAGAATTCCTGCAGGAGTCCTTGGTCAATATCATTGGGGGTTGTTGCGGAACGGGACCCGAACATATCCGGGCCATTGCCGAGGAGGCCGCTCTTTTTGCACCCAGGCCCCTGCCTCAACCGCAGCATCGCTTGAGTCTCTCGGGCTTGGAGCCCTTGGTGGTGCGAGAGGACAGCAATTTTGTGAATATCGGAGAGCGAACCAATGTGACGGGATCCCGGGCCTTTGCCCGTTTGATTCGAGAAGACCGCTACGAAGATGCGGTGGAGGTGGCCCGCCAACAGGTCGAAAACGGGGCTCAAATGATCGACGTCAATTTTGACGAAGGCATGATTGACTCGGTGGAGGCCATGGTGAGGTTTTTGAATTTGATTGCGGCCGAGCCCGATATCGCCCGAGTCCCCGTCATGATCGATTCATCCCGCTGGGAAGTTTTGGAGGCCGGCCTGGCCTGTGTTCAGGGCAAGGCGGTTGTCAATTCGATTTCGCTCAAAGAAGGGGAGGAGATTTTTCTTGACCATGCCCGTACGGTCCGTTCCTACGGGGCTGCGGTGGTGGTCATGGCCTTTGACGAGCAGGGCCAGGCCGATTCTTTGGAGCGTCGCATCGCCATTTGCCAGAGGGCCTACGATCTACTAACCCAGAAGGTGGGCTTTCCGCCCGAAGACATCGTGTTTGACCCCAACATTCTGACCGTTGCGACCGGAATCGAAGAACACCAGAATTACGCGGTGGATTTCATTCAAGCAACGGCCTGGATCAAAGCCCATTTGCCCTATGCCAAGGTCAGCGGTGGGGTTTCCAATATATCTTTTTCGTTCCGAGGGAACGACAAAGTCCGCGAGGCCATGCATTCCGCTTTCCTCTATCATGCCATACGGGCCGGTCTGGATATGGGCATTGTGAATGCAGGTCAGATTGAGGTCTATGATCAAATCGATTCGGTCCTTTTGGAGCATGTCGAAGATGTGTTACTCAATCGCAGGCCCGATTCTACCGAGAGGTTGGTGGCCTTGGCTGAATCGTACAAAGGCAGTCAAGCCAAGCAGGGTCAAACCAAAGACCTTTCATGGCGCGAAAAACCTGTACGAGAGCGACTTACCTACTCTTTGGTCAAAGGTTTGGACGAATTTATCACCGAAGATGTCGAAGAATCCCGCCTGGAATTTGAGAAGCCGCTTCACCTGATTGAAGGTCCTTTGATGGACGGAATGAACGTGGTTGGAGACTTGTTTGGGGAAGGCAAAATGTTTTTGCCGCAGGTGGTCAAAAGCGCCCGTGTCATGAAGAAAGCGGTGGCCGTTTTGTTGCCTTACCTCGAAGCCGAGAAGGAGCGCGCAGCTGCTGCCGGTGAATCGGGTGAGGCATCCAACAAAGGACGCATCCTGATGGCAACCGTTAAGGGCGATGTGCACGATATCGGCAAAAACATTGTGGGAGTCGTACTTCAATGCAATAATTACGAAGTGGTGGATTTGGGGGTGATGGTTTCCACCGACCGTATACTGGAAGCCGCCTTGGAACACAAGGTAGATATCATCGGATTGTCGGGGTTGATTACGCCTTCCTTGGACGAAATGGTGGGGGTTGCCCGCGAGATGGAACGAAGAGGTCTGCAGATTCCTTTGCTGATTGGGGGGGCTACCACCTCCAAGGCCCATACCGCGGTCAAAATTGCCCCGGTTTACAGCGGAACGGTGGTCCATGTTCTGGATGCCAGCCGCTCGGTACCGGTGGTGTCCACTCTGTTGAGTCCAGAACAACGCACGGAATTTGCGGTTCGCAACAAACAAGACCAAAAAACCATGCGCGATGGCTACCTGAACCGGGCCGCTGCCAAAAACATGTTGAGTCTGGAACAGGCCCGCTCCAAACGCTGGACCACCGATTGGAAGACGTACCGCTCGGTGCAGCCCGCCCAACCCGGCGTGCACGATGAACAGCAATGGTCCCTGAGCGAATTGGTGGATTACATCGATTGGACCCCTTTCTTTCAGGCTTGGGAATTGCACGGCCGTTTTCCGGATTTGCTCAAGGATGAAGTGGTAGGCGAAGCCGCCACCAAATTGTACGAGGATGCTCAGCGAATGCTCGCCGATTTGGTTAACGGTAACAAACTAACAGCCAAGGCTGTATGGGGTTTGTTTCCGTCCTATGCCACCCCCGATGATTGCATTGTTATGGACAATCGATGGGAGTTTCCCATGTTACGGCAACAGGCGGCCAAGGCCGGGGATCTCCCCAATTTTTGTTTGAGTGATTTTGTCGCGCCCCAAAGCAGTGGGACGCCGGACTGGGCCGGGGCCTTCGCGGTGGGGATTTTTGGAGCCGAAGACTTGGCCCTCGCATATCAGAAGGACTACGATGATTTTTCGGCCATCATGGTCAAAGCCTTGGCCGATCGCTTGGCCGAGGCCCTGGCCGAAGCCCTGCATGCCAAGGTGCGTCAAGAAGACTGGGGTTACGCTCCCATCGAGCAGCTTAGCAATGCGGATTTGATTGCCGAAAAATACATGGGAATACGGCCTGCTCCCGGTTATCCCGCCTGTCCGGATCACTTGGACAAACCGACCTTGTGGGCCATGTTGGAGGTCGAACAACGCCTGGGTATGCAATTGACCGAAAGCCTCGCCATGACCCCTGCAGCCGCTGTTTCCGGCTTTTACCTGGGTCATCCCGAGGCCCGCTATTTTGGGGTGGGCAAGATTGGTCAAGATCAATTGGAGGACCATGCCAAGCGCAGGAAGATTCCCTTGGAGGAAGCCCGTCGCTGGTTGGCCCCCGTTTTGTTGGACGCTTAAAGAGTGTAGACGCCTAAAGAAAATGTTATGAAAATTATCGACCATATCCAAGAAGCCAACGGCCGCACGTTGTTTTCTTTTGAAATTCTGCCCCCTCTCAAAGGTCAGGATATTCATGAAATTTACAACGGCATTGCCCCCCTGATGGAGTTCAAGCCTCCCTTTATTGATGTCACCTACCACCGGGAGGAATTTCTACTCAAACCCTTGGCGGACGGGACCTTCCGTCGCATTACCACCCGCAAACGTCCGGGCACGGTGGCGATTTGTGCGGCCATTATGAATCGATTCAAGGTGGATGCGGTTCCGCATCTTATTTGCGGGGGATTCAGCAAGGAAGAGACCGAAAACGCTTTGATTGATTTGCATTTTTTGGGGATCGATAATGTCTTGGTTTTGAGGGGCGATAACCTCAAACACGAAACCTCCTTTGTGCCTCAGCCGGATGGGAACCAAAACGCGTTGGAATTGTTGCAACAAGTGGATCGAATGAACCAGGGACGGTACATGGACGATGAATTGGTCAATGCTACAGCCACCAATTTTTGCATTGGGGTGGCCGGTTATCCCGAGAAGCACCACGATGCCCCCAACCTCAAGGCGGATATCCGCTGGCTCAAACAAAAGGTCAAGGCGGGGGCTAAGTTCATTACCACCCAAATGTTTTTTGACAACAAGGCCTATTTTGATTTTGTAGCCACCTGCCGTAAAGAGGGAATTGATATCCCCATCATACCAGGTATCAAGCCCTTGGCAACGCTTAAGCAAATCACCTTGCTGCCCAAGGTCTTTCATATTGATATCCCAGAGGCCTTGGCCGATGCCGTGGAACAAGCCCCCAACGAGCAGGCCGTTCGCCAAATCGGTATCGAGTGGGCCATTGAGCAGTGCCGGGAACTCAAAGCAGCGGGTGTCCCGGTCCTGCATTTTTATACGATGGGCAAAAGCCAAGCCACCAAGCGCATTGCAGAAGCCGTTTTTTAGATCCTTTTGGGCCCTTTGTCTGGGGTCCTTGGGGCTATCGTGGAACGCGATGGCTCAGGGTGTGTCCATGGCGCCTGGCAACAGTGAATTGCAGGCGGTCTATGCAACACAGGCTCCCCGTTTGGACGGTCGTTTGGATGATCCGGTTTGGCAACAAGCGCAGCGCATCTCGCATTTTACCCAAAGGGAATTGCAGGTGGGGGAGCATGCGACCGAGCGCACCGAAGTAGCGGTGGCCTACGATGATCACAAGTTGTATGTGGCGGTTTGGTGTTACGATCGGAACCCCCAAGCCCTCATTGCCCGGGAATTGCGTCGCGATTTTGATTATACCTTGGACGATAATTTCATTGTAGTGGTGGACCCGTACAGGGACCGTAGGAATGGGATCATGTTGGTAACCAATCCCGTAGGTGCTAGGGCTGATTTGCAGATTTTTAATAATGGGGCGTCTACCAATGCTTTTTGGAACGGGGTTTGGGATGTCAAGACCACGGTGAACAGCGAAGGTTGGTTTGCAGAATTTGAAATACCCCTTTATACCTTCAAATACCGGGTGGGCCAAGAGGAACAAGAATGGGGCATCAATTTTGAACGTAACATTCGACACAAGCGTGAGCAGGTTCGATGGAAAGGCTGGGCCAGGGATCACCGAATTGAGCAAATGAACCTGGCTGGGGCCCTGCGCGGTCTGCATCGTTTATCCCAAAAACAAATGGTGGAGATCAAACCCTATGGTTTGGCGGGGGGTGAATTCAAACCAGGTCAGCGTAGGCCGGTGGGCAACGGGGGCGGTGATCTCAATTATTCCTTAAATCCATCGTACCGTCTCAATATGACGATTAACACCGATTTTGCACAGGTTGAATCCGATCAACAACAGATCAACCTGACGCGGTTTCCTCTTTTTTTTCCGGAGCTCCGGGAGTTCTTTCTGGAGGGCGATGATTATTTCAATTTTGGTTTTGGTGGAAACCGAATTATCCCCTTTTATACCCGTCGAATGGGTTTGGATGATCAACGGGAAGCCGTACCGATTTTGGCTGGCGCTCGGCTTTTGGGCAAAGAAGATCATCGAACCTTGGGGTTGATGAGCCTTCAAACCGCGGCCACCGAGAACCAAGCGTCCACCAATTATACCACGGCCTCTTGGCGGCAGGACCTGGGGACCCAAAGCATTCTAGGGGCCATGACCACCAACCGAATTACCGGTGATCGTTGGCATAGCACCAACGGGATCAACGGTCGTTTTAGCACGTCCAGCCTTGGGGGGTCCAAGAACCTGGACGTTGGCGGGGCCATCCTGCACACCTACGCCACCGATAAGGGTTGGGATGCGGGGGCCATGGCCTATCGTTTTTTTGTGCATTATCCCAACGATCGTTGGACGGTTTTTGCATCAGCCCAGCGAGGCCCGGAGTCTTTCGAGCCCGAAGTGGGGTTGATGTTACGGCGGGGTTTTCGTGAACAGTTTATCGATGTGGGCTACAGGCCTCGACCCAGACAGGCCAACCATTGGGTTCGTCAATACGATTTTCGACCGGTTCAGATCACGCATACCCAATACGATGATAACGGGGCGATTCAATCCTTCAATTACAGCGTACAGCTCTTGGGATTGGATACCAAGAGTGGAGAGTCGTTGACCTTGAACCACGGGTTGGTTGCTGAGGGCTTGCGGGCCCCCTTTGTTTTGGCCCCCGGTCTGGTGATTCCGCAGGGTCTGTATTGGTGGAGGCAATCCAGTGCCCGCCTGCGCACGTTCAGGGGGCGGAAAATGGCGTTGGACAGTCGTTGGGCTTGGGGAGAATTTTACGACGGTCGCAGTGTCCAAACCCAAACCGAAATCCTTTGGCGCAGCAGCCGTTATGTGGGTTTTAATCTGCGCTTTGAGCACAACCGAATCCAGTTGCCGGCGGGATCTTTGGAAACCAATCTAGTGGGAACGCGAATCACCTATGCCTTGAATCCACAGGTTTTTGGCTCCCTTCTGGGTCAATGGAATTCCAGCCAAGACGAGTTGAATTTGAATTTTCGCCTGCAGGTGATCCCGGCCATCGGCAAAGATTTTTTCTTGATTATCAATCAGATTTACAGCACCCAACAAGAGGCCTGGTTGCCGACTCGGGGAACGATTTTGGGAAAATTAATTTGGCGCTTTGTGGTTTAGGTGGTCTTGTGTCCTGATTTAAAGGTCTTTGGATAAACGGGGTTGTTTTTGGAGGATGCGGCGATAGTGGAGGGCGGCATAGTTGGAATAATACAAATCGCAGGTTTGGTTGCTGGGTCCGGAACCGGGCCGACGTTGAATACGCAGGATGGGTTTTTCGTTGTTACGGACAAACAATTTGACTTTGGCGCCGGATTTGGTTTTGAAATAGCCTTTGGCCGAATAACCATCGGCAAAGCCATTGACTTTGAAGCGGATGGGAGGAATTTCGGCCACCGTATCCACCGCGGTGATCTGTTCCCAGGGCAGGTCGGTGCTGTACATCCCCTCGATGCGCAGGCCTTGATCGGTGACCACGAGGGTTGAGGGGCGGTCCCCGGCCCACATCAAGACCGAAACCAGGATCAGGACGCCTATCAGAAGCCCCGGTGCCAAATAGCGCAGACCGCGAGGGGAGGGCAGTCGGTCTCGGTAGGTCCAGGTGAACCAAGTCAGTCCCCCTAGTGTCCAGTACAAGGTGACGGGGGCGGACCAACGACGGTAACGGTCCATGTTCGCCTCGGAAAGATCGATGAAACCGTTGTGAACCAAGGCACCAACAAGGCCTCCAAGGAGCAGGCCCCAAGCCAATCCGTCAAAAAATCGACGTTGAAGCCTCAAATACCCTTGAAGATCAAAGCGGGCTTGGTCCTCGGCGGACATGTTGTTGTACCCGTTCAACCAGGTTCCTGCGTTGGCAGGGGTTATCAGTCGTCCCAAGGCCCCAAAGACAGCGGCCAAAAAAAAGGGGAGGAAGAGGAGTTCCATCGCGGTCTTAAATTTACCCCAAGATGCAAAAACTTGGAACAAGGCTGGCCCGGTATTGGAATCTGGGATGGATGTTTGCTTGGGGCCTAGGGGCCTTGGGTTTTGGTTCGGTTCTGGCTCAACCAAACGGTCCAAGGGAGGCATGGGTTGAGACCACCCTGCGTCAACTCACGCTCCGCCAGAAGATAGGCCAACTCATCATGGTTCCTGTATTTGCCCAAGCGGATACGGCCGATGCCCAGGTTTTGGGCCTGCTTCGGGATTACGAGGTGGGGGGACTTATTTGGATGAAAGGCAAGAGCGGTAAGCTCCTTTCTTTGTTACAACACTACAAAAAAGCATCGACGCATCCTCTATGGATGGCGATGGATGCCGAATGGGGGGCGGCGATGCGTTTGGACGATCGGCCTCGTTTCCCGTATGCCATGACCATGGGGGCTTGCCAGGACACGGACTTGGTCGAAGCTTTGGCCGAGGCGATGGGGAGGGAATTGAAGGAATTGGGAATGCATATCAGTTTTGGCCCGGTGGCCGATGTGAATAGCAACCCGTTTAACCCTGTGATTGGGTTTCGTTCCTTTGGGTCGGAACCCCGCGATGTCCTCGCGATGGCTTTGGCCTATGCGCGGGGTTTGGAGAAGGCCGGCGTTATGTCTTGTGCCAAGCATTTTCCGGGACACGGGGATACCGAATTGGACTCGCACCATGATTTGCCTGTCTTGAACAAGAGCAGGGAGCAATTGGATAGCCTGGAGCTCAGCACCTTTCGAGGCCTTTTGGGATTGCCATCCATGATGTCGGCTCATTTGATCGTGCACGCCTTGGATAGTGGTCTGGACCTGCCGGTGAGTTTGAATCCTGCGGCCTTGGAGGGGCTCCTTCGACGCCAATGGGGCTATAAGGGCGTTATTTTCAGCGATGCGCTCAACATGAAAGGAGCCAGCCAATGTTACCCTCCCGGTGAATTGGAGTGGAAGGCCTTGGAGGCCGGTAACGATGTCCTGCTCTATGTGACCGATGTACCCAAGGCGGTCCAGCGCATTGAACAAGCGCTCCTCGCCGGTGAATGGACCGAGGCGGCCTTGGACGAAAAAGTCCGTCGAATTCTAAGCGCCAAATACCGCTATGTTTTAAACGGCCCCGAATCGTCCAACGGCCCCGAGAAAGGCAACGCCGCAAACCGCGTTCGCCCGCCTTCTTTGCTCCAAGATCGGTGCTTTAACAAAGCATTGACGGTATGGAGTCCAGCAGGCTCGATCATGCCCGAACTGAGGCCCGACGGCCCAAGGCTGTACCTGGCATTGGGCG
>CAIOCC010000041.1 GCA_903856555.1 uncultured Bacteroidota bacterium | reverse complement strand
TGCTCTTGAAATGAAAAAGGTGTCGGGGCACGTCCCATGCGGCCCAATGCTCCTTGTAGTAATTAGCATCCAAGGATTCACTATTGGGAACCGCAATAAAGAGGTAGCCCCCTTTGCGGACCAGGCGTGTAAATTGGTCTATACGGGCCCCCAGGTCCCTTACATGCTCCAAAACATGCCATAGGGTTACCACATCGTAGGCTTCTTGCGGTTCCTCTAGCCAGGACTCCGGATGAACCGAAAGCCCGTGCTTGGACTCAGCCCTTGCTTTGGCAACGCTGTCGGGTTCCACCGCATCCACGGTCCATCCCGCCTTTTTCATGGTCCCTGCAAAATCCCCGGTTCCGCAACCTATATCCAAGAGTCTACCTTTTTTGGGGAGAAAACCCTCCACCCAGGAACGCTTTTGACGGAGAGTCCATTGCCGCGCCCTCCGATAGAGCTGATTGGTCCAACCGGTCGCTTCATCGTCGGTATGAGATATATAATTCTCAAAACGGTAATAGCGTTCCATGTCCTCTGAATCAGGGCGTGGGTTGGTAAAACGCAAGCCACAATCCTTGCATTGAGTAATGTTAAAAATTTCCCCGCTGGCACTAAAGTCCTTTACCTTCAAAAAGGAATAAAGCTTCGAGCTTTGGCAAAGCGGGCAAGACCAGAGTTGTTCCAAAATTTGCTTGGGATTGAACTCTGCAAAAATCGGCCAAAAAACCCTTGAATCAGCCTTTTTTGTTCAAATAAACCATTAAAACGCTCAGGTCGGCCGGATTAATACCGCTGATTCGATAGGCTTGACCCAAATTGGCGGGGCGAACCTTTTGAAGTTTTTCCACCGCCTCCAACGAAAGACCCTTGACGTCGCTGTAAGGAAAATCAGAACGCATGCGTACTTGTTCCAAATCATCCATGCTCCGGGCCCAAGCCTCTTCCCTAGCTAAATACGACGCGTATTTTAGCTGAATTTCAACGCTTTGTAAATTTTGATCCTCGTATTCATTGAGCAAAGCTTGCAGTTGAGAATCCGCAGCGGATAACATCTCAATCCCTATACCCGGCCGTAACAATAATTGATCAATTCGGGTTTTTTGTCGAATCGCCGCCTCACCCTTGGCGATAAAATGATTGTTAAATAACTCACTATCAATAGAATATGAGTGTATTTTCTTTTCGATTTCTTTCATTTGCCCAACCCGTTGCTCAAAATCCTGGTAAGCGGTCTCTGGCAAAAGCCCTAACTGATAGCCCTTTTCACTAAGGCGCAAATCAGCGTTGTCCTGCCGTAACATAATACGATACTCAGCCCGGGATGTGAACATCCGGTAGGGCTCCTCGGTGCCCTTGTTGACAAGGTCGTCTACTAGAACCCCGATGTAGGCTTCGGAGCGACTTAATACCAAAGGCTCTTCGCCACGCAGGGATTGATGGGCGTTGATACCTGCCAAAAGGCCCTGACCCGCCGCTTCCTCGTAACCGGTGGTTCCGTTAATCTGTCCCGCCAAATACAAACCCGCCAAGGCCTTGGACTCCAGCGACAAGTGTAATTGGGTCGGATAAAAATAATCGTATTCGATGGCATAACCGGGTCGGAATATTCGAGCCTCTTCAAATCCCTTGACCTGCCGAAGGGCCTTGGTCTGTACATCCTCAGGGAGGGACGTTGAAAAACCATTCACATAAACCTCGACCGTATTCCACCCTTCAGGCTCAATAAAGAGTTGATGGCGATCCCGTTCAGCAAAACGATTGATTTTGTCTTCAATGCTGGGGCAATAACGGGGTCCAATTCCTTGGATACGGCCCGTAAACATGGGAGACTGCTCAAAACCCTCTTGTAAAATCTCATGGACCCGTGAATCGGTGTAGGTAATCCAACAACTCATTTGCTGTTCCAGGGCCTTGCTTTCACGACGGAAGGAGAATTTCCCGGGTCTTTCATCCCCTTTCTGCTCTTCCATCAACGCATAATTCAAGCTACGCCCGTCCACTCTTGGAGGAGTGCCTGTTTTCATGCGACCGCTTCCCAGTCCCTCGGCCTGCAATTGCTCTGTAATGCCGTAGGATGCCGATTCTCCCGCCCTTCCTCCTCCCAATTGCTTTTCACCCACATGAATCAAACCATTCAAAAAGGTACCCGTTGTCAAAACCACCCTTGGGGCCCGAATCGCCAAACCCAAGCCTGTTACCACCCCCTCAACTTTGCCCTTGTTCAATAGGAGCTGTTTTACGGAATCCTGACGGAATCGCAGGTTGGGTATTTGCTCCAAACGATAGCGCCAATTCGCCGCAAACATAAATCGGTCGTTTTGGGTCCGTGGGCTCCACATGGCCGGCCCCTTGGACCGATTCAACATTCGGAATTGCAAAGCGGAATAATCCGATACCAAACCAGACAAACCCCCCAAAGCATCGATTTCTCGGAGGATTTGTCCCTTGGCAACCCCGCCCATGGCTGGATTGCAAGACATTTGGGCAATGGTCTGCATATTCATGGTTACCAAGAGCACCGAAGAGCCCAAATGGGCCGCCGCCGCGGCAGCCTCGCAACCCGCATGGCCTGCACCAACAACTATGATATCGTAATCCCAATGTTCCACGTAGAACGCCTTGAATGGCGTCGCAAAAATAGCCTTATCCACCCCTGCTCTCTACGCTCTAGCGGCTAAAGCAAATATTCTTAAAAAAGATGTTCCACGTGGAACAACCCGTTTATCGCTGCCTCAAAGCCAGGGCCTTTTCTTCCAGAGATCGCATTTGCTTTTTCTGAGACGGAGTCCTGTCATCAAAACCCAATAGATGGAACAAACCATGGGCCAAAACCCGGTGCATTTCATCCTCAAAGGTGGTTTTCCAAAAAACAGCCTGTTCTCTGATCATACTGGGGCTTATACAGCACTCACCGTTAATCAATCGAAGCGTTCCTGAGCCATTAACGATTGATTGGCTTCCAGGCCCTGTATAATCAAAAGTCAAAATATCGGTATCCCCTTCGTGAGCCAAATAGCGTTGGTTGAGATCGGCCATCCAGTCGGAAGACCCAAAAGCGTAAGAAAGATGATCAATTTGGGCCCCATGATGGTCTGCGATCGTTTCCAACCAATGGCGAAGCATCCGCCGCTGCCTCGGAAGTGAGGTCCCATCCGCCGATACAAAGCGTATCATGGTTTGGGGGGATTTTGGCGGAGCTTCGTTTGATAGCGTAAATTGCGCTCCCTGTAAAAAGCGTTAAGGTCCGGACCGGCGGGCTTGTAAAGGCCTTGAATTTGTTTTTTGGCCTGTAAAGCCTTCTCCTGCTTTGTTTTGTAGGCATCGGATGCCTGTTGTCGGGCGCTTTCGGAAGAACGGCTCTGTTCCATTTCTCTTTCCTGCTCGGCTTTTTCGGCCTCCAACATCCTGCTTAATATTTGCTGCTGACGCTGCAAGCTTTCACTCGTCATTTGTTTATTGACAAGTTCTTTTTCGCTCTGCTGCATTTGTTTCACGGCATCTTCAACAGCTTGCCGTCCCGGCTGCTGGCCTCCCTCTTTGTTCATTTCTTTCAAAATCTTCTCCATTTCACGCCGTATGGCTTCTTGCTGAGCGACCATTTGTGCAAATTCTTTTCCTCCCTCCCCGCGGTTTGGTTTTTGACCGGATTTGGATTCTCCTTTACCCGGCCCTTTGCTTTTGCCTTGTTGCTCCTGCATTTGATCGCTAAGTTTCTTTTGCATACTTCGTAGCCTAGACATGCCAGAGCCACCCGGTTTGGGCTTTTTGCACTGTTGATTCCCTGGCATTTGGCTTGCTTTTTGTTCGGTCGCTTGCTGCAAGAGCTCCGATAATAGGTTGGCCAGGTTATTGGCAGCCGTCATGGTGTATTGCTGACGGCCCTTGGCGCCACCGATGTCTCTTTGGGACATCCTTTCCAGGGTAGTCTTGTATTGCTCCTCCAATTCCTTGATTTCCTTTTGGACCGGGGCTTGAATTTGCCAAACCCTTCGGGAAAGAGCCTCTAGACTGTCTTTAATTGGGTCCATTTGCTCCCGCAAAGCGAATTGCTCTCGGGATAATTGAACAAAGACCTGCGAATAGCCCGTCTGGTCCTTGAGTCGTTCCATGATATGTTCTTGGTCAAAGGAAAATTTCAAGACCCGACCCAGCAAACGACGCATCGCCTTCAGGTCTTCTTCCAATTCTTCCATTTCCTGCTGCGCAAGTTGTTCTTGCATTCGACTGCTCATTTGGCGCATCCCGGCGGCGGCCTTTTGTTGTTTTTGAGACGCTTTGCTACGGTTTTGTTGGTTTTTGGCCTGATTTTCGGCCTCTTCTTGGTCCTTGGTCACCTCTTCGCCCTGCTCTTCTAGACCATCCAAGTCTTTGGGGCGCTCCAATTCCTTGTTTTTTTCTTTGGTCTTTTCCCATTCTTTGAGCAAAGATTCGGTTTCCTTGCGCAAGGCTTCCTGCTCTTCGGCGGCCTTGTTAAGATCTTGGTCAGCACGCTTGGTTTGGGAGGCTAGGTCTTCTTGTTTTCGTGCCATTTCCTCCAGTTTCTTCATCGCCTTTTCGATCCGGTCTTCTACCTCTAATTCCTTGAAAAACTGCAACATACGATCCAGTTCTTTGCTCACCTTGCTCTGATCCTTTTCTAATTTCTCCAGCTGCTTTTGGATCTCTGGTTTGTTCGCTTCGTCCCGTAACATTTTTTCGATATTACGCAGCATTTCTTTCATTTCTTCGTTGAGCAACCGCTCGGCCATCTCCTTTATTTTCTCCTGTTTTTCAAGGATTTGGGAGGGGGTTTCGGAGCTCTGATTTTGTTGTTGTAACTCTAATTTTTTCTGAAGCTCCTCGACCTCTTCAATGGCCTGCCTTTGCTCGTTTCTCAATTTCTCCAGGTCTTTTCTGTCTTCG
>CAIOCC010000040.1 GCA_903856555.1 uncultured Bacteroidota bacterium | reverse complement strand
CTGGTGGTTCAAAGAAAAAGTCCATGGCTCCTTTACGTCGGTGCGGGCCAACACGGCCCGGCTCAACGCATTTTTGGCTGAGAGGTTGAGCAATCTGTTTTTGGTCCCGCTCTTTGACCGGGAAAAAAGAGAGAACCAAGCCTTTGCTGAGGAGAATGCACGTTTGACCAAGGCTCATCTGGACGGCATTTGGTACTACTCGGTTTTTTTTCCCGTGGTCGAGGTATTAACCGCTGCAGCGATGGGTCTTATGGTTTGGTACGGGGCCGTCCGGGTGGAAAGCGGTGACGTTTCTCCGGGCGTTTTGGTGGCTTTTTTGGTGTATATCAACCAGTTATTTAGGCCGCTTCGACTTTTGGCTGACAAATTCAACTCTTTGCAAATGGGGGTTATAGCGGCTTCCAGGGTTTTTGCATTGATGGAAGAAGAAGCCGAAGTTCAGGTGCGGGTTGAGTCTCCTGGGACGGGGCTCCCCAAGGCAGAGAACGGACGTCGTGGCTTGCATGTCAAAATAAGCGATCTGTATTTTGGTTACGATCCTGAACGCCCTGTGCTTCGAGGATTGAATCTGGAACTGAACCAAGGCGAGGTGGTGGCGGTGGTCGGGGGAAGTGGCTGTGGCAAATCCACCCTGGCCCAATTGCTCGTTCGATTTTACGATGCCAACAGCGGCCGCATTGAAATCAATGGGCGGAATTTGGAGGCCTATCCTCTTCAAGAATTACGTCATCGAATGGTCTATGTGCCTCAGGAATTGTTTTTGATCAACGGCACGGTGCTTGATAACATTGCTTTGCTTAATACCGGCTTGGACGGACCCACCGTGGAATCGCGGATTCGTTCTTGGAATTTGGAAGAATTTTTGGAAAAGCTACCCCAAGGACTCGATACGCCAGTCGGTGAACGGGGTTTGCTTCTTTCGGCCGGTCAGCGTCAGCTGGTGGCTTTGATGAGGGCCATGGTCCTGGACCCGGATCTTTTGATATTGGATGAGGCCACGGCATCGATTGATTCCAAGACCGAAGCCATGGTTCAACGGGGCATCGAATCTTTTGTCCAAGGAAGGAATGCCCTCCTGATTGCCCATCGTTTATCCACCCTTCGTTTTGCGCATCGCATTGTTGTTTTGGAAGGGGGCGTGGTGGTAGAATCCGGCACCTACAATGCCTTGTTGGAATTGAAGGGCCGTTTTTGGGCTTTGCACCAGGCTCAACAAGTGGATAGCGGGGCCTCACAGCCAAAATAACCTATTTTTGAACTCAACCAATCATGTATTCTTCAACTCCCATGCGATACCTCAGCTACTTTCCCGTTTTCAAAACGGCTCTTTTCGCCCTTTGCCTGCTCGTCATCTCCGCCAAGGCTTCGGATCACAAAACCGGTGAACACGGTTGTGCTGCCATCAAAGAACGACAAGCGGGACTTCGACTCTTGAATCAAGCGGCTCAACGAAGTTCAGCCCTGAATCGGGGTGCGGATACCTACGATATTCATCATTACCACTTTAACCTGGATGTCACCAATACATCGACAACCGTTGGAGGGGATGTTATGTTCAAATCGGTGGTCACCTCCCCGGTGATGGACACTTTTTGGTTTGAACTCCGGGATTTTATGACCGTGGACTCGGTACGGCTGAACAATACCACCTATTTGCCGGCCTCTCTATCCCGTTTGAATGATGTGGTGCGGATACCTTTGGCTTCTAACCTAGATGCCGGAATGGCGGTGACTTGTCGGGTTTATTACCGGGGGACCCCACCCAGTTCCGGTTTCTTTAGCGGGGTCACCAGCGCCCAGTCACCGACCTGGGGCGTTAATGTGACTTGGACCCTCTCGGAGCCTTTCTCGGCCCCGGATTGGTTTCCGTGCAAACAGGATCTCGCAGATAAAATTGACTCGGTCTTTTTTGACGGAACCAGCGTATCACCTAACAAGGTGGCTTCGACAGGCCTATTGGTGGGGGTGGATACCCTCAGCGGCAACCGCATGAAGTACAAGTGGAGAAGCCGTTACCCCATGGCTTTTTACCTGATGGCCTTTGCCGTTACCAACTATACCGAGCACCTTAGCTGGGCCTATCCGGCTGCTATGGGCGGAGATTCTCTGTTGATCCAACATTGGATTTACAACGCCAACAATTCCTCCGGGACCTCTTGTTTGAATTTCAACCGAAACGCGCTGAACAGCACAGGCCCCATGATTGAGAATTTCTCCAATCTATTTGTCTTGTATCCTTTTAGCAACGAGAAATACGGCCATATGATGGCCCCACTGGGAGGCGGGATGGAGCACCAGACCATGAGCACCATGGGGAGTTTTGGGATGGATTTGATTGCCCACGAATTGGCACACCAATGGTTTGGAGACATGGTGACCTGTGCGACTTGGAACGATATTTGGCTCAACGAAGGCTGGGCATCTTACTGTGAATACCTTCATCGTCAATATGTTATATCTCAGACATCGGCTTCGGATTGGATGACGAGCACGCACAACAGCGCCCGTTCGGCGACCACCGGTTCGGTCTATGTTCCCGCATCCGGGATCACCAACGTCAACCGGATTTTTTCATCGCAACTCACCTACAAAAAAGGCGCTGCGGTCCTGCACATGCTACGCAACGAAATTGACAACGACTCTTTGTTTTTTGGGGGTGTTCGGCAATACTTGAATGCCAAGCGCCATTCCGTTGCCACGACTGATGAGTTTCGTCAAATCATGGAACAATACACGGGGGCGCCACTCGTTGACTTTTTTCAGGATTGGGTTTACGGCGAGGGCCATCCCACCTACAATGTGCGCTGGAACTGGCGGGATTCGGTGTTATGGGTTCAAACCAGCCAAACCACTTCGGCTCCTACCGTAACACCTGTTTTTAGGAACCAACTTCCCTTGGGATTGGTGACATCGGGCCCTGGGCAGGCGCCTGCTCTTATCCAAATTGAACCGGCACTGGGTTTGCAACGAGTTTGGATTCCGCGACAGGTGGTTAGCATGAGCCTGGATCCTAACAATGCCATTCTCAAAGGAACGGCTTCAGCGATTACCCGTTTATCTACGCTGGGGGCTGGTTTGGAGGAAGACCCTGGTCAGGATTGGTTGCAATGTTACCCCAACCCAAGTCAAGGTCCATTGAATGTGCATTTGGCTTTGGCATCGAAGCTAGCCCTTCGCGATATGACCGGCAAGTTGGTTTGGCAGGGTCAAGGCGAGGAGGGCTGGAACCGACTGGACGCGGTAACCGCTCCTGGAACCTACCTGTTGGAAGCGGTTTCGATCAACGGTACACGATTAATCCGTCGGGTTAGCCTCCGCTAAGGCATACGCAGCGAGTGGGGCAAGCAAGGTTCGTTCAGCAT